>JAYEMK010000025.1:0-12580 GCA_034718095.1 Candidatus Bipolaricaulota bacterium
AACAAAGGGAAGGAGATCAATTACCAGGGTGTCTCCGGAGTGGTTGACTTCAAGGACACCGGAGATGTATCAGGAGAGATCTTGGTTTGGAAGATCGAGGGATGTCATGTAGTCGATATCATGGAATTCCCCGGTTAGTTGACAAGTAAAGATTTTAGTTTGTAATAACTTCTTCGTCCCTCCATTGTTGGGGGCGGCCGAAATAGGTCGCCCCCATTTTAAGATTTTTTCATAGAAAGGTCTTTGAACGTCTCTCTCGCCGTAACAGCCCTTGCGGCCGCCACAGCAGAACGACTTCTAGCAGTATCCCAATGATGATGACTCGAATCGAGGCGGCCTGGGTAGCGGAGAACGGGAGATACCCGGTGAGGAAATCTGTCCCTGCCCATATTCCCCACACCACGAAGCTCCCCAGTATGGCCCCTTTGTTATTCCCGCTCCCTCCGAGTATCAACATCACCCACACGATAAAAGTGCCGTACAACGGCTTGAAGGAAGCAGGTGAGATGAAGCGGGCGTAGTGTGCGTAGAGGCTTCCGCCTATACCCATGATCATCGCACCAAGTACGAAGGCCTGCAGCTTGAAGGAGAAGGTGTTCTTGCCGGACATGGCAGCTGAGTCCTCGTCCTCGCGGATCGCCTTTAAAACACGTCCCCAAGGGGACCGAGTAAGTTTTTCTACTATGAGATAGAGGATGAAGAGGATACCCAGGACCAATAACAGGTAAAACCAGTTATATGAATTAGCCACAAGATCATGTAGCCATCCGGGCAGGGCAGTATGTTGTTGAAGGAGCTCTTTAGTTCCCCCGTGGATCGATGTATAAAGTGGGGAGGGGAGTTGCTGCAGACCCCATACTCCGTTGGTAAGCCAGGACTCGTTTTTAAGCACCAGTCGGATGGACTCAGCAATCCCGATGGTGGCTATCCCGAGATAGTCCGCTTTGAGTCGCAACGTCGGGACGCCAATCAGGAAGGCAACAAACCCGGAGACGATTGCCGCTGCCAACAGACCGAAAATGAATGGTAGCTCGAAACCCCCGAATATTCTGCCGTCCCATGCGCTGGGCGGTGGCCCGGAGACAAGGGCGGAGGTGTAGGCCCCCAGCGCATAAAACCCGGCGATCCCTATATTAAACAGGCCCGTATTTCCCCATTGGATATTTAGCCCCAGGGAAAGTATTCCGTATGTCCCGGCCGTGATGGCGAAATAGACGATATAGTTGATGATTCCACTTAGCTGTTCCATCACTTCCCCTTTCCCAACAGGCCAGCCGGCTTTATCAACAACATGACGACCATGATAATAAATGCTATCGCTGGTTTATATCCGGTGGAGACAAAGGCGGTGGATATCTCCTCGGAGATCCCGATGACCATCCCCCCCACAATTGCCCCATAGATATTGCCCAGGCCACCAAGTACGACAGAGGCGAAGATCGACAGGAGCATCTGCCACCCCAATTCCGGGGTGATGAACTTGTTCTCGATCCCCGCCAGCACCCCTGCTGCAGTGGCCAGTGCTGCACCGATGACCCCCGTCCAGAGGATAACACGATCGGTGTTGATCCCCGTTACACGCGAGAGGTCCATATTATCAGCCGTGGCCCGCATCGCCTTACCGATCTTTGTATGTTGTAGAAATACATGAAGCAGAACGACCAACAGAATAGCAGTACATATTATAAATACCTGGTCAGGCTTGATCCTGATCCCCAAAGCAGGGATCCGCGTCGCTATCTGAATGCCCTCGATATAATAGTGGGGCTGTGGCCCCCAGAAGAATTGCAGGATGTTTCTAAGCCCAAGTGCGATGCCGATTGATGCCATCATGAGAATGATAGAACCTGCCCGGCGCAGGTGCTTGAATAGAACCCTGTCGAGCAATATCATGCATCCCCCGGTCAACCCCATGGAGAGTATTGCTGCAAGGATGAAGCTGAGGCCGAATGATAGAGGGGCAAACGGGGTGTTTGGCAGCCCCCATCCGCCCAGGAGGGTAAATAATCCGAGGGTGATGTAGGCCCCAAGGGCCATGATGTCACCATGAGCGAAATTGGCGAACCCAAGGATGCTGTAGGTTAGTGAGACGCCTATTCCCCCCAAAGACAGGATGCTGCCCGAGATGATCCCGTAGACAAGTAGTTGAGGTATCCTAGCCAATATATCCATGTGTGTTATCCCCCAAGGTACAGTCTTCCCACCTCTTCATTGGCAAGTAGGTTCTTCCCGGTGTCGGCGAAGCGTCTTCGCCCACCCGCCAAGACATAACCTTGATCAGCAAGCCGCAAAGATTGTTTGGCATTTTGCTCTACAATTAGAATCGCAACGCCGGTTTTGTTGATCGTAATTATTCGATCGAAGATCATCTCGGCAAGGTTCGGTGCAAGTGCCGCTGATGGCTCATCCAGTAACAAAAGTTGTGGGTCGAGCATCAATGCTCGCCCCATGGCCACCATCTGTCGTTCTCCTCCGCTCATTTTACCAACCCGTTGTTTCTTGCGTTTCTTCAACAACGGAAAGAGTTCATATATCTCTCCTATCCTTTCCCTGAAATCATCTTGTCTTATAAACGCCCCCATCTCCAGATTCTCATGCGCGGTGAGCGATGGAAAGACGTTTTCTACCTGTGGAACGTAGGCCATCCCCTGACGTACGACCCGGTCCGGGTTAAGTCCGGTGATGTCATTACCCCTAAAACTTATCGTCCCGGCATCTGGGCAAAGGAGACCAAATATCGTCTTCATCAGGGTCGATTTGCCGGCCCCGTTGGGACCGATGATGGAGACGATCTCCCCTGAGTTCACCTCGATGGAGACCCCATGAAGAACCTCCATCTCACCATAGCCACTGGTTACCTGCTCAACCCCCAACAGCGGCATACTGACCTCCCAAATAGGCGTTGAGCACCGCAGAATCCTGCTGTACCTGAGTAGGGGTCCCCTCCATCAATTTGCGCCCCTCGCTCATCACTACAATCGGATTACACAGACTCATCACAAAGTCCATGTCGTGCTCGATTACGAGGAAGGTCATCGCCTGCTCACGGGATAACCGTTCAATGTGATTGGTCAGGCTCTTGAGAAGGGTGCGGTTTACCCCAGCCCCTGGCTCATCCAACAGGATCAACTGAGGATCGGCCATCATGGTGCGGGCAAGCTCCAGTAGCTTCTTCTGTCCCCCTGATAGGGTGTTGGCGTACTCATCCTTCAGGTGCGACAGTTTGAGAAACTCTAATACCTCAATAGCCTTTTCGTGGATCGTTTGCTCTTGACGGCGCACCCGGTGCACTCGAAATAGAGGGTTCCACAGCCGTTCCCCGATCTGCCGTGCCGGGACAAGCATCAGATTCTCCAGTACTGTTAGCTCTTTGAACTCGCGGGGGATCTGAAACGTGCGGCAGACACCCCGCTGGAAGACACGGTGTGGGAGCAATCCGGTGATGTCACTATCTTGAAGGGAGACATTCCCACCATCAGGCCGTTGAAACCCGGTAATGACATCGAATAACGTTGTTTTACCGGCTCCATTCGGGCCGATTAGGCCGGTAATCGTACCTGGCTGAACGGAGAAGGAACAATCGTTCACTGCGTACAGTCCACCAAACTTTTTCGTGATGTTCTTAATTGCAAGCAACCATTTCACCTCTTCTCGATAAAAAAAGACCGCCAGCCCCTCGGCTGCCGATCCGTCCCACGGGTCTTTCAGCGCCTTTTCGGCACTATTAAAAGACCCGCCACGTCCACATAAAGTAAAGCAATGTAATGCTAGATGTCTTCACCTCCAGGATAGATATATGTCCCATGGGACCTCCCAAAAAAGAATTTTAGCAGCGTTCTTGTGGTATGTCAACCCTAAGGACCATCTTCTACAGTTATAAATTGGTTCCTCGCTGTTTTGAGTGGGTAGTTGAAGATACTTATGCGGAACAGAGCATCTCTCGCAGAGACGTGAAACAGTGATGCGTAATGAGTGAAGGGTAATGAGAAAGAGCAAAACCATACTCTCGCAAAGACGCAGAGAGCGCCAAGGGAAAGAAAGACACAGGAAAGAAGAACAAGAGGCGATGTTGTAGTGCTGTTCTTGGCGATCATTGCGTCTTGAGTGAGCGATAGCGAGCGGGCGAGAGAAAGGGTTTTGTCGGTTACAGTTAGACACGTTTGTTACCCACTCGAAACGACGAAGAGCCTATAAATTGAAAGTCGCCCTCAAAAGGGCGGTACAGCACCTGGGAAGCGGCCTTGGCATCAGTTTCTACAAGATTCAGAAACTCGATGCGGCAGAATACTTCGTTGATCTTCGCCAGTGGTCTGCGGACCGGTTGAAGTATTGTCCAAATGGTCTTCGCGTGATAGTATATAGGTGTGTAATGATGAAAATTCCCAGGATCGGCCTTGTTCTCAGTAGTGGTGGGGCTCGTGGGGCAGCACACGTGGGTGTGCTCAAGGCCCTTACAGAAAACGGTATCCAACCCGACATCATTGTCGGGGCCAGTATGGGGGCCGAGGTCGGTGGGGCATATGCCGCCGGGGTCGAGATCGGGACCCTGGTAGATCTGTGGAGATCGATGAACTTTGGTAAGGTGGCAAAGACACTCCTTCCAACCCTTCCCTGGTCAGGATGGAGTTCGGGTGGGGAAATTCTTCGGGTAGTTCGTCGCCTGGTTGGTGATATAAGAATTGAGGAGCTCCCGCTTACCTATGCAGCAGTGGCAACAGACCTTGAAAATGGTGTTCCATACACTATTAAGAAGGGGGAGCTTGCAAAAGCGATCCGGGCGAGTGTCTCGGTCCCCGGGTTGTTCACGCCGGTCTGGCTTGACGACCACCTATTGATCGATGGTGGGGTGACCAATCCCCTGCCTGTCGATGTGGCGCGCGATATTGGCGCCGAGGTGGTGATAGCTGTGGACGTTCTTGTCGAACCGGCTGAGGCACGGCTGTCCGGGATTCCAATACCTGAGTACCGCGAGAGGATCCTGGGAATCATAAAAGGAATCAACAGTTCCGGCCCCAGTTCAACCGCGTTGCGGCGTTTCTACCCCAGCGTATTTACGGTTCTATTCCAGATGTCAACCGTATTCCAGCAACGAGTCAGCCAACTTTCCCTAAAGGTCAACTCTCCTGATGTTCTCATTCAGCCGGATTTTTCCTCCGGCCCTCCTTGCTACAGCGACGTTAAGGAAGGAATCGAAGCGGGAGAAGAGGCAGCCCGTCGAGCACTACCTGCCATCACCAAACTCCTCGGCTCAGGATAAGCATCAGCGGGGCGGTTGAATACAGGTCCTTGTTTAGCGTTCTGGTCCGCCACTGATCACGAATCCTACAAATCTTTTATATAATTTATTCGTGCAATTCGTCTATTCGTGTTATTCGTGATTCCAGCATGGCCCTAAATGCTATACATCTATCACGAATCTCACGAACTAACTAATCACGAATCCCACAAATCAGCTGATGAACAATCCTTCATGTCATTTGTCTATTCGTACCATTCGTGATTTGCCCACAATCCTGGATGCTAACCACATACGAATACTGATTAGGCCAGTTTTGTTCAAAGCACTATCTCGGTCCCCAGTCGCTGTCGCCGCGCTGCCTCTAGGGTCATGCCCGCCGCTGCCACATCCTGTACCGCTACACCCACCGATTCGAAGACGGTGATCTCATCTGGGGAGGACCGGGATGGCTTGAGCCCAGCGGTGAGTTCTCCCAACTCTCCGTAGATGTGCGACTCGGACATCAACCCCTGCTGCATCGGGATCAGGAGGTCACCTGCCTCTGCCAGGGCTGTCTCTTTGTTATCGACCACTACCTTGGCCCGGAGGATGGTCTCAGCTGGGATCTCCTGCATTTGAGGGGTAAATGCCCCTATGGCGTTGATGTGTACCCCGGCCCTAATATCGTCCGGAGCGAATACGGGGGTGGAGGAGGAGGTGGCTGTGCCTATGATATCAGCATGCCGCACGGCATCGGCTGGCGTGGCGGCCACTTCAACCGGTAAGGAAAGCCGTCTGCTGGACTCAGTTGCAAAGGCATTGGCTCTTTCCCGCACCGAATCGTACACCCAGGCTCCCTGGATTTGACGCACGATGCACACTGCCTCGAGTTGAGTGCGTCCCTGTGCACCCGCCCCAAAGATGGCTACAGTCTGTGCATTTTCTCGTGCCAACAGGTCTGTGGCGAGGCCTGCGGCCGCGCCTGTGCGCAGGGCGGTGATGTATGCCCCATCCATCATGGCGCTGGGCTCCCCCGTCAAGGTATCTATTACCACAACAATAGAATTGATCAGCGGTAAACCCCTAGCAGGATTGTCCTCAAACACGGACGCAATTTTTATCGCCATTTTATCATCGGTGGCCAGGTAGGCTGGCATAAACAGGGTTAAACCTTTGTGGCGGGGGACCCTAAGCACTTTCCGCAGAGGCACGTCCGCCTCCCCACTGGAAAGCTGGGTAAACGCCTTTTTCATAGCCTCGATCGCCTGCTGCATAGGAAGCGCACGACGAACGTCATCGTCCGATAGGATAAGTATCTTCACGATCCCTCCTTCCGTTTACTATACAAACTGTTGCACAAATCTTTTTTTGCTGCTTAGTTCCAGGTTTAAATCTTGGTTTTAGTTATTTTACCGCAGAGGGCGCAAAGGTCGCTGAGATTTAGCCTAGAGGCTCTGTAGAATCCTCCGCGTACTCCGCGATCTCTGCGGTGAAAGCTTCTGTTTCTAAAGTAAAGGGGGTTTGCGCAACAGCCCCTATAGTGGATATCATTGTAGAGGGAAAGATTGGCAATTGCTTTTTTCGGCTTGAGATGGACCAAGCGGGCCGGATGTGGAATAATCACTTGTTATGTCAGTATCGTTAACCGAAAAAGACAAAAAAATTCTGAGTGGACGAACCGGGGCCGCAGCCAGACTGGCAATGTCAATCTTGGTAAGGATGGCTGAGGTATATGATGCCCCAAGGTTGATGGATGTGACCCAGGCCCATATCGATGGTTGTGCGTTGATGTGTGACTCCGGGCTGGAGTTCGCCGAGACCCTTGTGGCACGCGGGGCCAGGGTATCCGTACCCACAACCCTTAACATGATCCCGCTCGATCTTCAGAACTGGAGAAAGCAAAATGTTCCCGAGGAATTCGCGAAAAAGGCCGGTAGGATTGCCAGTTCCTATCTAGCCATGGGCTGTGTGCCAACGTGGACCTGTGCCCCCTATCAAGGCTATCTTACCCCCAGGTTCGGTCAACAGATCGCCTGGGGTGAATCAAATGCCATCGTCTATGCAAATTCAGTCCTTGGGGCACGGACGAATCGATATGGTGACTACATGGACATCTGCGCCGCGATAACCGGACGGGTCCCCGAATCAGGCCTTCATCTGAAGCAAAATCGTAAGGGACAGGTCCTCCTTCGCCTGGCTAATATTGCGCCGCAGCTTTTGCGGGACGACACGATTTATGTTGCGCTGGGCCACCTCATGGGTGGGCTTGTCCAAGAGAGGATCCCCGTAATAGAAGGGCTCCCTCTAAACGCAACGGGAGATCAACTCAAGTCACTTGGCGCCGCTGCTGCATCCTCCGGTGCTGTGGGGCTGTTTCATGCCATCGGTGTTACCCCAGAGGCGGCTACTCTGGAAGAGGCATTTCAGGGGGGATCAGCAAAAGAGGTAATCGATGTAAATTACACCGATTTGAGAAAGGCCTGGTCTGAGCTCTCCACGGTCGAGGAAGGGGCCAGGCTTGATGCGATCGTGTTAGGCTGTCCACATTTCTCCTATGGGGAGTTCCAGCAACTCGCACGG
This sequence comes from Candidatus Bipolaricaulota bacterium, assembly GCA_034718095.1. Taxonomy (GTDB): domain Bacteria; phylum Bipolaricaulota; class Bipolaricaulia; order UBA7950; family UBA9294; genus JAYEMK01. Next base: position 7,799 of record JAYEMK010000025.1, read on the forward strand.
TGCATAGAAGACGAAAAAGGCCGATCGCTACACCGTGGCGTTAGGGTGCTTGTCCTCACCAGCCAGACCTCCTATGCGCTACTGCAGAGGGGCAATTTTATTGACACGCTGCTGGACTTTGGGGTCGAGATCGCCCTTGACACCTGTGTGTTCCATTCACCGATAATCTCCCCTCATACCAAGGTGATAATGACCAATTCGGGTAAGTTCGCCTACTATGCCCCTGGTGAGCTCGGTGTTCAGGTTGCATTTGGCGGCATGAAAGATTGTATACACTCCGCCATCGAAGGGGTCGTGAGTTGGGAGAAGTCGATATGGAAAAGATACTGATCGGGAGACCACTGGTTGCCGGTGAGGCGAAAGGGAGGGCGATCGTGTCCAGACAGCCATTGAGCTTCTGGGGTGGCTTGAACCCTGGTACCGGAGAGGTGATCGATCGGCGGCACGAGCTATCGGGGGTTATCGTGGCCGAAAAGGTGTTCGTTCTTCCACAGGGCAAGGGGTCAAGTACCGGCAGTGCTGTACTGGTAGAGGGCATCAGGGTGGGAACAGCCCCGGCGGCCATCATCACAGTGAGGGCCGATCCTATCCTGGCGTTGGGGGCCATCGTTGCCGATGAACTGTACCATAGGACCGTGCCGGTTCTTGTTCTATCGCAGGAGGGGTTCGATTCGATAAACGATGGGGACTACCTGGTAATCAAGCCTGACGGCAGGATAGAGGTTCGACCGTACAGGGAAAGTAGTGGAGACGAGTCGTGGGACAGTTAATGAAAGACAAAAATGCCTTATTCACTGGTCCAGAAGCGGCTCATCGGCGGCAGATCTACAAAGGGGCCGGTTACACAGAGGATGCTTTTGACAAGCCCCATATCGGGATAGCAAATGCGTGGACAGAGGCATCGCCGGCACACATGCACCTAAGAAAGCTGGCAGAATCAGTAAAAGCAGGTATCTGGCAGGCTGGTGGGGTCCCGTTTGAGTTCGGCGTGTTCGCCACCTGCGGAAACATCCCGATAGGAACGGAGAACCTGAAGTACGAACTGCCCATCCGAGATGTATTGGCCGCCTCAGTGGAAATCATGTCTAAGGTTCATCTATTCGATGGACTGGTCCTACTCGCCTCCTGTGACAACATAATTCCCGGTGAACTGATGGGGGCGGCGAGGGTAAATATCCCTTCAATTATGGTAACGGGTGGACCAATGCTTGCTGGTCGATGGAAAGGGGACACGCTTGTCTCCCCGGACATAAATGAGGCTGTCTTTGGGAGATACCCTATGGGGAAAATGACCGGACAGGAATTGATAGAGATGGAGAACCATTCCTGCCCAGGGGCGGGTGCATGCCCTGTAATGGGAACAGCCAACACCATGCAGATTCTAACCGAAGTTATGGGCATGGCCCTCTCCGGTTCAGCAACCATCCCTGCGGTCTTTGCTGCCAAACAGAGATCCGCCCACGAGACAGGCCGACAGATCGTTGAATTGGTGAAGAGAGGCATCCGCCCTTCGGACATTGTTACGGAGGGAGCTCTCACAAATGCAATCGTGGCGAATGCGGCCATTGGTGGGTCGACCAACGCCCCTCTTCACATAATGAGCCTGGGACGCGAGCTTGGGATTGAGATCGAACTTGAGCGCTTCGATGATATCAGCAGAAAAATTCCTCTTCTCTGTTCTGTGATTCCTAATGGCCCGCATACTGTCATCGATTTTTACCGGGCGGGTGGCGTGACAGCCCTGTTGAAGGAGCTCGAGGCTCTACTCGATCTTCAGGTTCTCACCGTTGATGGAACTACCATGGGGGAGATACTAGAAAGGTCGAACGGCAGCCATGGAAGAGCCATATTAAGTCTAGATGCCCCGGTGAGAGAGGAGGGTGGGCTCGCGGTTCTTAGGGGAAACATTGCTCCGCGTGGCGCCATCGTTCGAACCTCTGCGATCAAACCGGGAATGTTGGTGCATACGGGGATAGCCAGGGTGTTCAACAGCGATCAAGCTGCGTGGAAGGCAATCGTAGGTGGCGGGATCCAATCCGGAGATATCATCGTGGTGCGATATGAGGGCCCTAAAGGGGCTCCTGGGATGAAGGAAGTGATGTTGTCCACAGACGCCTTGTGTGGGACAGGCCTTGAAGGATCCGTGGGATTGATCACGGATGGACGTTTTTCTGGATTCAATCATGGGCCGATCATTGGTCACGTCTCCCCGGAGGCAAAGGAGGGGGGAGTAATCGCTGTTATTGAAGATGGCGATACGATTGAGATTGACATCCCCGCTCGCAGGTTCAACGTTAGACTTACGGAACAGGAAATCCAGCATCGCCTGAAGGATCGGCACCCTCCAAAACCGAAGATTAAGGCAGGGGTACTTGCCCTCTATGCCCAGCTGGCGCTGCCAGCCGATCAGGGGGCTGCCATGCAAAAGTGGGATTAACAAAGAAATAAATATTTAATTTCGCAAAAAAAGGAGCGATTTTTATGCAAAGGTTTCAAGGTGTCATTCCACCGGTGGTAACAGCGTTTGATTCAGATAGGAGGATCGATCTTGAGAGGACAAAGGAATTCATCCGTCACCTCATCGATAAAGGGGTACATGGGATATTCATCGCGGGGAGTACGGGGGAATACACGCTACTCTCATTGCAGGAGAGAAAGGACTTGATATCAGCTGGGGTAGAAGCGGTCGCAGGCAAGGTACCGCTATTGGCAGGTACGGGTGATAACAACACCGCTACTGCTATCAAGCTATCACAATTTGCCGAAGAGGCCGGGGCCGATGCAGCGACCGTTGCCCTTCCCCATTATCCCAAACCCACGCAAGAGGGTCTATACGAGCACTATAAGAGGATATCGGAGAGTATTTCCATCCCGCTGATGGTCTATTGCTGGCCTGAACAACACGCTGGACTAAACATAGAACCCGAGATCGTTGCCAGGTTGGCTGAGGAGGGGGCGATCAACGGGATCAAGGATTCTTCTATGAATATCGACCATACGGCCGAGATAATCCGCCTGACCGAGGGCCGAATATCGGTTCTAATCGGATGGGCAAGTAAACTCCTTCCGGCACTGGTCTTAGGGGCAGCGGGTACAGTGTGCACCATTGGAAACGTCATCCCTGCGGAAGTGGTAGCAATCTACAATTATTTCAACCAGGGTGAAATGGATATGGCAAGAAAGATACAGTTGAGGATACTGCCACTGATCAAGGCCGCAGGGGCTGACCCCGGGGGGACCAAGGAGGCCCTGAGACTGATTGGGGAACCCGTAGGGCCGTCCCCGCTGCCGATCCTGGATGCCCCAGATGCTGTGGGTGCAGACATCAAAGAGGAATTGACCCGGTTGGGAAAACTTCCCTAAAGAAGTCTTTTTTCGTAGTGGAACAAAATTTGGCATTTACCAGGCCTGTCGATAGAAGTGTGTCTATAAGTACAGTCGGGTAAGGCTACTCCATTCCGGAAACGGCATGTGTGGATCCTCTCCAAGGGGCTTAAATGTCAAAACACGCTTCCGAATTGAGATTTAAATGCACGGTCTGCGGTAAAAGATACCCGACCAATACATCAGACTGGTGTTGCCCAAGCTGCGGCGGGCCGTTTGTCCTTGTCGGTACACCGCCATTTAACAGGGATGAAATAGCCAGTCAAGAATTCAGCCTGTGGCGTTACCACAGGATGCTTGGAGTGGAAAAAACCGCTACCCTTGGCGAAGGGCTAACCCCACTTGTGCCGATCAAGGGATACAACCCTAATGTGCTTTTCAAGTTGGAGTTTCTCGCCCCCACCGGCTCCTTTAAGGACCGTGGGGTTGCTGTTATGACGAGCTTCTTGAGATCTATAGGGGTTAAAAAAGTAGTGGAGGACAGTTCGGGAAACGCAGCGGCAAGTCTAGCGGCGTATTGCGGGACTGCCGGGATTAAGGCCAAGATTTGCGTTCCTTCTTACACATCTCCAGCTAAATTGGGACAAATCAAGGCCTACGGTGCAGAGCTTGTTTCTGTTCCAGGTCCACGCGCTGAGGCTAGGCGCGCGGCAGAGGCCACTGCAAGGAAGGGGACCTACTATGCAAGCCATTACTGGAATCCTTTTGCCCTGGAAGGGCTAAAAACCTTCGCCTACGAACTGGTTGAGCAACTAAACTGGAGTTGCCCCGATAACATTGTTGTACCCTGCGGACACGGCACACTGTTGCTCGGTGCCTACTATGGACTTCGCGATTTAATGGATAATAAGGTGATCTCGCGGATGCCACGCATATTTGCTGTCCAGGCGGCCGCGTGTGACCCAGTGGTGAAGGCTTCCGACTCCCAGCTTGACGATACCAATCCCATCAGTCCTGGGGAAACAGTCGCTGAAGGCATCCAAATTGCTGAGCCAGTGCGGGGGCGTGAGATCCTATCGGTGTTCGAAAATACGCATGGTAAGGCTCTATCAGTAGAAGAAGAGGAGATACTGCAGGCTCATCGCGAACTACGCCATTCCGGGCTATATGTTGAGTTTACCTCAGCTGTTGCAGTAGCGGGATTGAAACGTTTGCTTAACGAAGGAATTATTGATCTTGAGGAGAAAACAGTTGTCGCGTTAACTGGAAACGGTCTGAAGAACCCCCGTATATAATCGGTCAGGGCGAATACCTGGCTTAAGTGATAAACAGGTCCCTTATCGTTTTGAGTGGGTAACTTGGAGTTGAGTTCGGATGGATGCCGCCAAGAATGTACCACGAAGAGCACGAAGGACACGAAGAATGGAGTTCGATGAGCTATCAAATCGGGTGATTGGT
>JAYEMK010000026.1:0-12473 GCA_034718095.1 Candidatus Bipolaricaulota bacterium
CAATTTCTAGCAGGGAAGAGATGGTCAAACTTGTACATACATGATGCTGCAAAACATGTACTCAGGAGGAAGGAGAAGGCACTAACAACAAACTAACGACCCATGTGTTCATGCTCATCCTTCAATGGGAAAAGACTTTCGCCCTTTGTCAACAGCGAGGGCTGAACACGGGAGGACATAACAGGCCCGAACAGTCGAGCACGATTTTCATGCCTCCGGGAACCGTTCGATAACCTGTGCCGGGGCGGATATCGCGACCCGGTCACCCTTTGTCAGTTCGGCAATGGGCTTTTTCGTCTCTTTGCGACCGCGCGGTGGACTGACAATGGAGATCCTCGTTCCCGGCATGGTGCCCACCCTGTCGAGCAGGGCAAGGCCAACCTGTCTCTCCCCCAGGCTGACACAGCTTGTGACCCTGCCGAGGAAACCACCGTTTCTGTCGACCACAGCTGCCCCTGGATGAACGGGCCGGGCGGTCGAATCTGTAACCTGAAAGCGGACGATCTCCCGTTTCTGCTCGACGACCGCGCCTACGCAGTAATCGCGGCCGATGAAGAAAGGCTTGTGCAACTTCACGTATGAACCGAAGCCGGCCTCGATCGGCCCGATGTTGTGTGGACCGGCTAGCTCGTGCCCGTAAAGTGGCAGTCCCGCCTCGGTGCGGGTGGAGTCACGTGCCGCCAGCCCACATGGTTTCAAACCCATCGGTACCCCGACCTTGAGCAATCTTTGCCACAGCCAGGCCGCCGCCCTTTTCTCCGCATAGATCTCATAGCCCACATCCTCACCAGTGTAGCCGGTACGGGCGATGATAAAGGCATGTCCTGCTGTCTTCACCTCACAAAACTGGGTCCTGGCGAGAGAGGCCACCGCCAACCATGCCTTCTCTTCCAATACCTGTGCCAGGATTCTCTCACTCAGGGGCCCTTGCAGTGCAAGGTCGATCACCCCTTGCCCCGATTTCAGGTCACGCAGGGTCACCCCAGGGGAGGGGCAGCGGGAAGGGGCCCGATTGTCTATAAGGTAACGCCCTGAGTTAACCTCTGTAAGCCATTCCCAGTCCTTGCACTCGTTCACCGCATTTACCACAAGTAGATAGCGATCATCCGCACGGCGGTAGACGAATATGTCGTCTATCACCCCTCCATCGGGGTCGAGCAGATAGGCGTACTGTGATTCACCCTGAATGAGCCAGTCGGCGTAATTTGAGGTGACTGAATTCAGGAAAGTATGTGCATACTCCCCTTCCACCTCGAACACCCCCATGTGCCCAAGGTCGAACAGCCCTGCCGCCTCGCGCACGGCACGGTGTTCCTCCAGGGCTGAGCTGTACCAAACGGGCATCTCCCAGCCTGCAAATGGGACAAGCCTGGCCCCGAGCCGCTCATGCTCAGGGTAAAGCGGGGTGTGCCTCAGATTCCCCTCTGGCTCGGTCCAGGAGAATTTTTCTTTTTCCCCTTCCTGCTGGCTCAGGTCGAGCAGCAGTTGACCGACGAAGTATGGTTTGTCAAGGGCAAAAAGCCCTGGTTCCATCTTCAGGACATCCTGAATCCTCTCGCCCGGCTGTCGGCTGGGAGGAGTGGCTGAGAGGGCGGCACGGGCAGAATCAGGGACCTCCATAGCGGATATCTGCTCGACAACTGAGGGGCCCTGGACCTTGCGGAATATATCCTCTTTATCGAACAGGATGTAGCCATCAGCGATGCCACAGAGCCACGATTTGATTAACTCACCCCTGGCCGCCGGGACAAAGACCAGGTAGTCCTCCCTCTCCAGGTGATGAATATTTACCTCAGATAATAGTTTGCCATCCTCGTCAAACAAAAGGCTGCGCTGTCGTTCACCCGGACTAAGGGTAAGCACATCCGTGGTCGTGGCCTCGTGCAGCAGCTCAGTCGTGCGGCCCTGCCGCAACCGCAGGATCGTCCAACCGTTTGCCTGTTCCCTGACCTTCTTTTCTTTTGGCCCCGGTTTTGGATCCAGTCTAGAGATGAGCTGGGCCGTCTCTTCTCTGGCCCCCTCCAACACGGATAGTGGGAGCTTACCACGCGACAGGTCACCGTTCAATCCAATGTAGGAGAAGGGGTGGATCGCGTGTAGAACCCTGGCGATGATCCGGGCCAGAATCCTCAACTCCTCTTTTCCCATCCCCCTCTGGGTTGCCCATGGGGTACCAAGCCTGATCCCGTGAGCGTCGGCGGCGCTATGATCGCCAGGGATGGTGTTCTTATTGCACACTATACCAACCAGATCGAGGAGGCGCGCCGCTATCTCACCCATCATCACGTAGCCTGTCTTGCTCTTGATCTGCCGCAGGTCGACCAGAAGAAGGTGCGTGTCTGTCCCACCATAGGCAAGGGTCAGCCCCTCTTCCTGCAGCGCGCTAGCAAACACAGAAGCGTTCTCCACGATTCTTTTTTGCAGGGCCTTAAAGCCCTCACTCTGGGCGAGCTTCAACGCGACGGCGATCGCGGCAAACTTGTTCACGTGAGGGCCTCCCTGCTCTCCAGGGAAGATGGCGTTGTCGAGGAGTGCCGCCACCTCGGGATCAGTGGAGAGAATCACGGCACCCCGCGGCCCACACAGGGTCTTGTGGGTAGTGAACATCACTGCGTCCGCATATCCAATCGGACTGGGGTAGACCCCCCCGATTATCATCCCCGCGGTGTGGGCGACATCCGCCAAAAGTCGCGCCCCTACATCATCAGCAATCTCCCGAAATGCGGCCCAATCAGGCCTCCACGGATAGGAGGTGAAACCAGCGATGATCAGGCGGGGGCGATGCTCCCTGGCCAGGGCCATTATCTTATCGTAATCGAGCCTTCCCGTAGTGGGATCGGCGGCATAGGAGACGATGTTGTACCTCTTCCCGGTTATGTTGAACTCGGAGCCATGGGTGAGGTGCCCCCCTTCAGTGAGATCCAACCCCATCACCGTGTCCCCCGGTTCCGCAAACGCCTCATATACGGCGAGGTTGGCAGCGGCGCCGGAGAGAGGTTGCACGTTGGCATGGATCCGCTCCGGGGGATACTCAGGGGTGGCGAAACACTCGGCGGCACGGCGTCCGGCAAGTGACTCGACCAAATCGGCGAATTCTGTTCCTCTATAGAAGCGCCAATCGGCATAGCGGCGGTGATGTGCAAGTTGCTCGTCTATGTCGGCGAGCCGCTCAGGCGGCAATCGGCGCATGGCGGCCCTGGGGTACCCTTCAGCATATATGCTGGTAAACTCCGATGCCAGTGCCTCCCGCACGGCGGGTGGGGTAAAGCTTTCTGACGGAATAAGGATGATCTTTTCCCGTTGACGCCGTCGCTCAGCGGCTATCAGTTTATCAACCTGCGAATCCAACTCGGTGATCCCTGCAGTATACATTCTGCCAATCATTATCGCTCCTTTCACCAGTCGATCGTTTCAGGGTGAAGTCTACGTGGAAGCTCTTTTCTTCTCCAGCATAGCTCAGTAAGAAGGTACAATCCCCCACTCACCAGCGAGTGCCCGCCGATGATGACGGGGATCTCGGCCGCCCGCGCCACGCGGGTAAACTCCGCCCACAGGGGGTCAGAGATCATTTCCGGCAATAGCAGGTCACTGGCAAACCGATCTGAGGCCGGGGGAAGATTACCGTCGCGGGCCAGGATGGGACGGGTGTCGATGAGTGCACCATCGGCGACCCCCGTAAGCCAACGGAAGAACGTTTCAATTCCAGCCTGGGCTATGGTCTTTGCAATAATTGTGCCAGATCTGTTGGGATAGGCGCGCAACCCCCTCCCCTCGATGAGACCGCTTGTGCGACAGGCGACCTCACGCTCAAACCACGCCCAGTTCGCCGGATTGACGCGGCCGATCAGATAGATGTGCGCTTCCCTGTCAACGAGCCTGTCCACAAGCTCAAGAATATGAGGATGATACAACCCCTGCTGGCGACAGAAGGCCTGGGTTGCCATTCCCCCTTGCTCGGCCGCTGCAAGGACCAGCAAATCCGTCGGGGTATCTATGTCAAACTGTGAGGCGGCCACGCGGGGGACTGAGAAGCAGGGAAATCCGGCAGCCGAAAGCGTAAACCCCAGTTGGTTATCGATCGAGGGAAGCTCAACGTTTTCCAATTCCTTTGCCCCAGAGATGGCGGCAAAATCGCAGGAATAGAAATTGTTAAACAGGGCTGCCGGTCTCTTCACCTTTGCGAATGAGATAAGTTTTGATACCTGATTCCTGGTAAGCAACCCGCCGCTCCCGCCGCCAAAGTACAGCACCCCAGATATCCCTTGTTCACGCACCACTGCCTGCAACTCCCTGCCGAAGTGAAAAGCCCCCTCATCTTTGGGCCTTATCCACTGTACACCCTCCCCGGACATACTGCTGCCAAATTCCTCCTCCCCGGTTAGCAAAAAGATATTCGCCAATCCTGCCTGCTGGAGTGAGGTCACCAAATCACGGGTGAATGCCCGTCTGCCAGCGCTCACAAATTCCTCGGGGAATCCCTTTGCCGCCGCTCGATAAAAGATCACCGCAGCAATCATCTTTATCCACCCATCGGCAGTGCAATATGCACGGGTCCGGGGACAAGATCAGCCAGCATGGCCGGTCAGTGCCAGCAGGTGCCGCAGGAGAAGGGCCAGGCTCTCCACATTCTGGAGGTTATGATTTACAATGGGAATAAGTGGCCCTGGGCTCCCGGTCTCCAGATAGGCAGCGTAAAATTCCGGTAGCTCCCTTCCCGGAAGGTCCTCCCTCCGGCGAACCCCAAGCAATCTCTCCTCCACGGTCCTCAATTTTAAATCGGGGAAGGAGTCCTCAAATGCACGGCGGGCGTGGTACAAAAGATCAATGTGGATGGGGGCTCGAATTTCAGGGAGCCCATAGTAGGCATTTCGCGTTCTTACACTGGGCCAGTCAACCGTCTTACCGTTATAACTGAAGAGGATCGAGGTCCTACTCAACTCCTCCCCGAGAAGCCCGAGCAATGTAGTCTCCTCGTCGAGGGAACGAGCCAGGTACTGCCTGACGAGTAGTCCCTCTTCCTGCAGCCGACCCAGTGAAATTGAGAACACCTGGCCATCAAGCAACCTCAATGTCTCTACGCCGAAAAGGATTATCTCCTCACGCGGGACAAGTCCTACAAGGGACAAAAATAGGGGATGTGAGCTGGGGAGCCAACGGCAAAGGGTCCTATAGACAGAACGTGGGTCGAGTGGACTACCCCAGTGATCGAGCAGATCGCAGGCCGGTTTTTTCCAGCGCGGATGTGCCAGTAATTCAGTGATTGAGTGGTATCCCTGATCACGGAGCTGCTGGGCGTATGATCTGCCTATGCCAGAGATGGAACGTAACTCGGATAAGAGCCCCTCTTTTACGGTTTCCTCTGCAGGAAGGGAAAGACTTCGCTTTATAAACCGCTGGATCAGGAGATGTTCCCCAAATTCACTCTGCCTTACCTGTCCACCTAAAGCCCGCCCAACGTTCTTTTCTCGATAGCGTGCCACCAATTCTTCCAATCTTGAGGCTGAAGCAGCATTCTTTCGCCGGGCCTTTTTTGCCAGCCACGCTGTAATCCTTTCGGCGTCAGACATATCCTCTGCGCCCCGGCAGGGTAGGGTAAGTGGTTACGACCTCTCCACACACGGGAGAAGTGCAAGTTTTCTGGCCTTCTTGACCTCTCGGGCCAACTGGCGCTGATGTTTTGCGCACAGGTGGGTAGCACGCTTAGGAAGAATTTTTCCTGTGCGATTCGTGTAGCGCTTCAGCGCCTCTGGTTTCTTGTAGTCAAGCTCGATACCGTATTTACAGACTTTACATACCCTTCGCGGTCTCCTATAGTAGGCCATGATCTAAAATGGGACCTCCTCATCCTCATCCTTACCCTTGTCCTTGTCCGTTCGATCGGACGGTGCCGGCTCCATCCCTGGCTCGGGCGCAGATTGCTGTGGCCCACCGAGGAACTGAACATTGCGAGCGACGACCTCAGTAGCATACACGCGATCACCGGCATCACCCTCGAAGGAGTAGATACGAAGTCTTCCCTCCACCGCCACTGACCGGCCTTTACTCAAGTAGTTGGCACAGTTCTCCGCGGTATTCCGCCAGGCGACGATCGGGATGAAGGTTACCTCTTCTTGAAGCTCTCCGTTTGGGTTTTTCCACTGTCGGTTGACAGCGATGCGAAACTTGACCCGAGCCGTGCCACTCGCGGTATATTTCAGCTCCGGATCGGCAGTCAGGTTACCGATCAGGATAACTTTATTCAGGCTTGCCGACATTTATGCACCTCTAGCTGGCCTAGCCACGATCTGATACCGAAGGATATCCTCGTCCAGATTGAGTCGCCCTTCCAGATCACTAAGCGACCCGGGTGGAGAGTGGAATACGGTCATCCTGTACCGCCCCTCTGAGTAACGTTTAATCTCGTAGGCCAACAGCCTCTTCCCCCAATCCTTACCCTCATCCACCTCTCCTCCGTTCTCGACGATCAGATTGTGGACTCGCTCAACTTTGCCCGTGTGTTCCTCCTCGGACAGATCCGGCTTCACAATATATACAATCTCGTACTCTTTCACTCCCACACCTCTCTACCAATCTCAACCATTACTTTAACCGGGGAGGCACTGGAAGTCAAATTGCACGAAGCCCCCTTATGATGCCAACTAGCTCCTTTATCTGTGGGGGTAAATTGCTGGGTACAATGCTGTAATGCCCTTCTCCTCTTGACAAGAAGCTTTTCATAACTATAATGGTGAATATCTTATATAAGAAAGGGGGTAACAGATTGAATAAAGGAGAGTTTGTAGAAAAATTGGGAGCAAAGACTGGCTTCACAAAGAAGGATGCCCGCAAGGCCCTGGATACAATGATCGATTTAGTCACGGATTCCTTGGCGGCCAACGAAGAGGTCCTCTTGACCGGCTTCGGCAAGTTCGAGGCCAGGGCAAGGAAAGCATCCAAGCGGATCAACCCTCAGACCCAGCAACGAATCACCGTCCCTAAAAAGGTTGTACCCGCTTTCAAACCCGGGAAGAATCTGAAGGATCTTGTGGCGAGGAGACTTACGGCCGTCGAATCCAGGTCGGGGTTAAAAGTGATAAAACGTTAAGACGGTCAAGTCCCACATGCTCGCCTGCCGTCCAGTAGTGTGTGGTATAGGCTGTTTCCAAAAGACGGCAGCTCAATGGTATTTCGATTGGGCTGCCGTAATTTTTTTGCTGTGTTTGGCAGCAAATGGCCAGAAAGGATTTACCCAACAAGCCCCTTATTATTGAAAAATGGGAGTGGAGGAGGTAGTGTTACTGTCGCTAATGATAATCGTTAGTATTAACCTATGGTGAAGACGCTTTTTTAGGACGGGAAGGTACAAATGATAGTTCACGTAATTGCACATTCCATCGCAATAAGCCTGTTTGTCTGTGTTATGATGTTGCTTGTGGACTATGTAAACGTCCTCTCACGCGGCCGGATGAGTAAGCTCATGCAAGGGGGTCAGTTCCGCCAATATCTCGGTGCCTCATTGTTTGGCAGCGCGCCAGGCTGCCTGGGGGCATTCCTATCCGTGACCTTTTACGTCCGTGGGCTTATCTCCTTCGGTGCCATAGTTGCATGTATGATCGCCACCTCTGGGGATGAGGCATTCGTGATGCTTGCCATGTTTCCGAAGACTGCCCTTCTCCTGTTTTTGTTATTGTTTCTGGCTGGGTTGATCTTCGGTTGGATTTCTGATTATTTGGCCAGGCAGCTGCGGATCGAGCCGTGCCGTAGCTGTGCGCTTGCTAAGTTCCACTTCGAGAACGAGCAATGCCATTGTTTCGATCGTGGGATATGGCGCCGACCCATAAAATTAAGCCCGATGCGCGTCTTCTCTCTTCTGGGTTTCTCAGCTGCAATCGTAGCTGTTGGCCTGGGGTTAATTGGCCCCGATGCCTGGAATTGGATGCGGGTGACGTTGTTCACGTTGCTTTTTCTCACCCTGGGACTGGTCGCCACCGTACCTGAACACTTCCTGCGCGAACATATTTTGAGACACATCGTGCGGGCCCACCTGTGGCGGGTCTTCCTCTGGACATTTGGTGCCTTACTAATCACAGAGTTGGGAACCCAGTACTGGAATCTGGACGCGTTTATTCAAAACCATCTGGGAATCGTCTTTATCCTTGCAGCAGGACTGGGAATTATCCCCGAGTCCGGCCCACATTTTATATTTGTCATGTTGTTTGCCAGTGGGACTATCCCCTTCTCCGTACTGTTTGTCAGCTCATTTGTTCAGGACGGGCACGGAATGCTTCCCCTGTTGTCCTATTCCGTGCGCGACGCTTTACTCATAAAGGCGTTCAACCTCGCCTTCGGCCTCAGCCTGGGGGGTTTTTTGTACCTGGTGGGTATGTAGAGGCTGTGGCCAACATAATGGCACTTCCTGCGCCATACCCCTGGCACCGTAGATGCTGGGTCTTATAATTAAGGATCATGGTAAAGAAGAGGGTGACCAGAAAGAAATCCCCGTACCCACGGAGGGTACCCCTATCGACGGAGCATGTTCTGGTGTGGCTGATCTGCTTATTCGTCCTCGCAATGCCGCTTTTCATCTGGCCCGGGGTCACTGAATACGGCTACGGCAAATCGATCTTCACCCTTATAGGGGTATCGTTTCTACTTTTCCTATGGGCGGGCTGGGCCCTGTTCAGGCGTGAGTGGCGAATCCTCTTGCCATGGATCACGCTCCCTGTGATTGGACTTGTTCTGATCTGCCTTCTCTCACTCATCCACGCCACGAATAGCAGGGTAGTTATTCAGTCACTGACGCTCCTTGTTTTCTTCTTTTCGTTTTTCCTGGTCGTGGCTAACGTGGTGAGGGAGAGGCGAGCCATCACATCTATACTCTTTTGTCTCCTCCTATCCTCATTTCTCGCCTCGCTCTACGGCCTGTTACAATATCTTGGGATAATGCCCGGGGCACACGGTGGGCGTGGCCTGGGTGAGCTTATATCGGTGATGGGGAACCGCAACTATCTGGGTGGATTCCTTGCCTATTCACTTTTCCCGGCCGTTATCCTGCTCGTAAGGCTGCGTTACTGGGCCCTGCGCACACTTACCATCCTGCTTTTATCCTTTAACTTCGGCACGGTGATGCTCGTCAATCAGACCGGGGTAGTGGTGGGACTCGCCGTGGCCACGGTGGTATTTATTCTCGCATTTTTCGTCTTCAGACCGATCGAACCCATCCGACAAAATCGTTTCTGGCTGATAATTCTGCTAATTTTCCTTATTTTTACCTTCCTTGTCGAGGCACCCTCCGGGCCACTCAATTCGGTCGTCGGCCTGTCAAAGGATCAAGGCTCCTGGATCGGTGAGTTATGGAGGAGGAACGCGGGCAAAGTACGCGCCTGGGACTGGTGGATAGGGTGGGAGATGTTCAAGGACCACCCGATCACGGGGGTTGGACTGGGAAACTACAAGCTTAACTTTATCCCTTACAAGGCGGATTTTCTTACCACACCTCGCGGGGAAAAGTACGATTTTTATATCGATCGCGCGGCACAGGCGCACAACGAGTATGTCCAGGCGGCGGCCGAGCTCGGCTCGCTCGGGATCCTCGCCGTTATCGCCCTGTTGATCATCGTTCCCCTCTCTTTTTGGGTCAGGCTGCGAGGCAACCGCGATGAGGGAAACCGGCTCGATCTGATCCTATTTGGCTGCGGGGCAGTAGTATTTGTCGTGCATGCCCTGGTGAGTTTTCCCGCGCATCTCCCTGCATCATCCCTTGTCCTCGTACTTGTGCTTGGGCTTTCCGCCTCGCGGGTCTACGGAGAGGCGGCCCAGTGGCGGGTCAGGCTCAGTGGTTGGCCGCTTAGAGGCACCGCTTTGGTCATCTTTGGTCTGTGTATCACCGTCTCAGTGATCGCGGGGCGAGACTTTTCCGCCGATCTCCTGTTGGGAAAGGGGGAAACCCAGTTGCAAGTAAGGCACTACAGACTCGCTGAGGGGACGCTTAAAAAGAGCATTCACCTTGATTTCTGCCCACGGCAGGTCTACTACCGGCTGGCGACGGCGATGATTGAACAGGGACGTTTTGAGGAGGCACGGAATTACCTTGAAAGATGTCTCACCAATTACCGGACGGAGAAAGTCTATTTACGCCTCGCCAGTGTGTCGGTAAGCCTCGGTGAGCTGGAGACGGCAAGGGAAAACATTGAGCTTCTCCTCGCCAGCCATCCCCGCCCCGATATCTCCCGGCAGGCTAAATACTGGCAGGGGGTCATCGATATGAGGGACGGATACCTGACCCGGGCTGAGCAGGAACTGGAGGCACTGGTTAATGAGCAGCCCGACTTCGAGCAAGGGTACATCGTCCTTGGTCACCTCTATCGGAGAAAAGCTCTGCGCGTCAACGCACAGGAGAATTACGAGATCGCCAGGGAAAACTATGAGCAGGCACTGAGGTTGATCATCAAAAAGCAAACACAGGTGGACAGGAGGCTTTCCTCCAAGCAGAAATTGCCCATAGAGGAGTACGCCCGGCTGGTGAGACAGGCATCGCTACTTTCAAAAGAAAAAGAGGCGGTGGAGGAGGCGATTAAAGGGCTCTCCCCTCCTTAGCCATATACCTAAGTTGACAGCAGGTCCTCCAGGTAGTCTTTGATGTCCTCCAGTCCATAGGTCGTCTTCAGGTTTTTGTTGTCCTCCAGCCAGGCATCCTTTACCGTCTCATCGCGGCGGATCTCGATGTCACTGATACCAAAGCTTGCCACCATCCGCTTCGCCTCTTCCTCGATCTGTCTATCCTTGACCCGGAAAAGAAAACGTGACAGGTGCATATTTCACCTCCAGGGGACAAGTATACCGCAATTTAGTACCCCCTGTCAGGTGTAAGAGTTGGACAAAAAGCTTACCCCACTCTAGAATTTATCGGGATGAAAGCGGTCGAGCTGATCAGGAAGAAACGTGATGGGTCGCCCCTGTCCAAGGGTGAGATCAGGTGGCTCATCGAAGGGTATGTGGGCGGCGAGATCCCCGACTATCAGATCTCGGCCCTACTGATGGCAATAAAATTTCAAGGGATGGAAGATAGTGAGACCGCTTCGCTTACTGAGGCGATGGCGCACTCCGGGGAGATGCTCGATCTCTCTTTTATCAAAGGATTCCCGGTGGACAAACACTCCACCGGTGGGGTTGGGGATAAGACCACACTTGTGTTGGTGCCGTTGCTCGCTGCTTTTGGCCTAGCGGTGGCCAAGCTATCCGGGAGGGCACTTGGCCACACTGGGGGGACCATCGACAAGCTCGAGTCGATCCCCGGCTTTCGCCCTGGGTTATCCAAGGAGGAATTCCTGTCATTGGTAAAGCGATTTGGCCTTGCCCTGGCCGATCATGGTGATGATATGGTCCCTGCCGATCGGTTGTTGTACGAGCTCAGGGGGGTAACGGCCACGATCGATTCTTTGCCGCTCATCGTCTCCTCCATCCTGTCGAAGAAGGTCGCGGGCGGGGCAAGGGGAATCATAATCGATGTCAAGACAGGTGCGGGGGCGTTTTTGCCCCGGATCGAGGACTCACGCAGGCTTGCACGCTCTCTCGTCGCCACCGGAGGACGCCTCGGTCGCAAGGTCGCAGCCATGATCACGGACATGTCCCAACCGCTTGGGAGAATGGTGGGAAATGCACTGGAGGTAAAGGAGGCGATCTCCACATTAAATGGTAAAGGCCCAGGGGATCTGGAGGAGCTCTGTTGTCAACTTGGGGCTGAGCTAATTTTGCTCTCCGGCGAATTTTTGGATCGCAAACAGGCGGTCACCGCCCTGCGCGGTAGACTGCGCGATGGAACGGCGCTTGCCAAATTTCGACAGTTAATAGGAAACCAGGGTGGGGATGTAAACATCATCGATACCCCCTCCCTGTTGCCGAGGGCGGCGAACAGAATCGAAGTGCAGGCGACCCGCTCAGGGAGGGTGGCAGGGCTGGATGCGCTATCGATTGGACGGGCGGCGAACCTGCTGGGGGCGGGAAGATTCACCAAAGAGGATGAGGTTGACCCAGCAGTGGGGGTTGAGCTCCTCTGTAAGGTGGGTGAGGACGTAAAAGGGGGAAAGCCGGTCGCCATCCTGCACATAAACGCGGAGGAAAATGCAAAACAGGCAATGGATTTGGTCCGCGATGCCTACAAAATCACAGAAAAAGGGGCAGCCCCACCGCCGCTTATCCGGGAAAGGATCGGCTGCAGGGAATGATCTAAAAATGGCCCCTCGTTGTTTCGAGCGGGTAGCATTTCTCATTTTGGTTGTTTGATCTACTATAATAGTTACCAGGATTCACACTCCGAATTTTCTCACCACGAAGGACACGAAGAGCACTTGGGGGGTGTAGTAGCTGGTCTTGTTTACTACACCCCCCGAGGCCTCAGAGGACAAAGCGCTTGATCCCACTCTTGAGTCTGGTGACATTGAAGTTTACCAGGAGACCGATCTTTACCCCTGCCAGCTTCATGTAGGTCAACAACT
>JAYEMK010000027.1:0-11987 GCA_034718095.1 Candidatus Bipolaricaulota bacterium
AAACATGTGTATTGCAAGGATTTCTCATCCGGAAGCCAACGGTTGTGCATAGGCCGCGATAGCAGTCCAGGGTCTACCATATGTATTTTGTACAGATGACAGGCACCATGGAGTAACAGTATTGGATTTACTTCACGGGGTCCCATGGAATACACGAGATTGCATTTATCCCGCAGGGCAGGCATGTCTTTGTCTAGTATAAGATCGGGGCTGCACTAGACACTTAACGTTGTGCGTTCTATTACATTCTTGAACCGTGCCCGCCACACGGATGCCCAGGAAAGATCGGCCGGCCTCACCCGAGGATACTAACCCGGCGACAGGGGCTCGTGAGATGCTCTTGCTATCACCCTTCTACTCGGAGAGCAGGGTCCCCAGCCGCTGAAGGGTCTCTGTAGTGATAACAGTGGGTAGTCTACAGATCGACTCAGCCTCTCTTGCCCGCCAGTCAAGGCTTTTAACCTGATCTGAGAGGATCGCTCCCCTGACTGGCAGATTAGGCGGGAGGACAACTTCGAATGGGTATCCTTTGATCTGATTCGTAATTGGACACAGGATGACGAGTCCGACCTTGGCGTTGTAGGATTGTGGAGAAAGGACGACTGCCGGGCGACGGCCGGATTGCTCATGCCCTGTCTGTGGGTTGAGAGTGATCCATATCGCATCACCACGACCGGGGATGTAGTCCGGGTCGCTCACCATGCTTCCTCACCCAACGCTGGACCGGTATCGACTTCGTGATGTCTGTTCTCCTCCGTGACGGTCTCCAACAGCTGATCAAGTGCAGGCGACGACTCGACAAACGGGACCACCACGAGACGTCCCTCTTCCAACGAAATCTCGACCGCAACGTCACGGTCGAGCCCCACCTCTTTTGCAAACGGCTTAGGGATACGTAACGCCAAGCTGTTGCCCCACTTCCTGATTCGGGTCCTCATTGCACCGGCCCTCCTAAGTATATACAATAAGGATACATCGTCTTGTTGTACATGTCAATCTATAGGGCCTTATACAGCGTCGTTACAGATCAGGAGCTTCGTCAGAGGAATTCCGGGACACATACCTTATCTCTTTGGCCCAGGTTTCCGTCTCCTTAAGCCTCGACCGTGCCTGGGAGGTGTAGTAACTCGTTTGGGACTTACTACACCCCCCAAGCGCTTAGCCACCTCCACGAACCTACTATCGTCACACGGATGCCCTGTTCACGTGTTCATGCGAAGGATGTCCATCTCCTTTGGGTCCTGTTTTTAGGAATCCCTCCAATTATCAATCTTGATTAATGGCTCCACCTTGCTTATGAGAGTATCTTGGCCAACCGATCCAGCTGATGATAAAATGGTCATGTGTCGAGATCCCCTTTCTGCGGAGATAAGGCTAAGAAAAGCTCACTCCTGAGCTCATTCTGGCGCTTCTCTCAACCCCGCTGCTTTCTTTTTCCACCTTCCAGTCCTGTATCGCATAAGCATAAGCAATCCCCTGATGATGTCGTCCACGGTCATGGCCACCCAAGCTCCTACCAATCCAAAACCAAGAGGGTAGGCCAGCAGATAGGCTAGAGGAAGCCTTATAAACAGACTTCCAGCCAGGGTGATGTACATGGGGAATTTGGTATCGGCGGCGCCCCGAAGCCCCCCGGCTAAGACCATATTGAGAGCCAGGGTCGGCTCGCAGATGGCAACAATCTTTAAGCAGGGAACGGCTAGCTTTATGACCCTTTCATCGCTGGTAAAGAGGTTGATGAACAGGCGGGGAAAGAAGAAGAATAATACACCCATCAGGCTCATAAATGCCAGAGCAATGTATACAGAGCGGTATCCAGCCTCTTCGGCTCTTTTGGCTTGACCAGCTCCGATATTTTGGCCTACCAAGGTGGTAGCAGCGATGGCCATGCCGAATCCGGGCATAAAAGAGAAGGATTCTGCCCTCAATGCCACTTGGGCAGCGGCTATAGCCATAGTGCCTAGATGGGCTACGATTCCTGCAAAAACTGCTTGGGAAGTGGAGCGAATCAAGCGCTCCATAGAGGCCGGGGCACCTACCGAGAAGAGACGCCTCATTTCATCCAGGCGAGGTTTAAAGCTATCGGATAAGGAGAGCTTTATCCGAAAACGCTTGGTCAAGAATAGCCCCCAGCCTATGACCGTTCCCAGAGTTCGCGACAAGACTGTTCCCACCCCGGCCCCAGCCACTCCTAGATTGGGGAAAGGCCCCACCCCAAACATAAATACGTAATTTGCACCTATGTTAACGGCGTTTATGAATACTAAGATAAACATGGGGGTTCGGGTATCGCCCGCCCCTCTGAAGGCAGCATTGATCAGAAAGACATTGTATATCATGATCACCCCGGCAAAGACGATCTTGATATATTGACTACCCAAGGTGACTACTTGGGGCTCGGCTCCCATCAAGGTCAGGTATTCTTCGGCGAAAAGGATCCCCCCTAAGCTTACTAAAAGCGATATTAGGTTGCCGGCAACCAGGGACTGCCGGGTCAGTCGGAAAGCTTCCTCTCTCTCCTGCCTACCATAGTGCTGAGCCACCAAGGCGGTGGTCGCGGTGGCTAGCCCCCCTACTATGGCGAATGAGAAGAAGACCAGTTGCCTGCCCAGGCCCACTGCAGCCAGGGCTTCCGGTCCCAAGCGCCCGGCCATGGCGATGTCAGCTATCCCCACAGTCATCTGAAGCATCATGGTAACTACTGACGGCCAGGCCAAAAGAATTACGCCTCTGGTCAGGTTTATCTTGGTATAATCTCTTTCATTACTTTCTTCCATATACTTTCTCACATAATAGTGCAGCTCTTAACAAATGGGTCCTGCACAGAAGTTTAGCGAAATCCCTCCATTAGAATCTCGATAATCTTATCGATTTCCCCCTCGAAATCCAAATCCCGGTAGTGGTTTTGTGGGATAAGGGAGAATGGGATAGAATTGGCGCTTGGTTGTAAGGGGGATGGATGCGCAGTTTTTTAATAAGCCTGTTCTTAATCGTCGGCCTCTGTCTGGGGGGAGCTGCGGAAGGGCCTGCCCGGCTTCACCCTTACCTGCAGACGGTGCTGGCTCAGGCAGGGGATGAAACTTTTTCCGTTCTCTCCCTGGCACCACGGATTAAGGTGTTTCCACAAGGGGAAAAGGAACGAATCGGTGTCCTGGTCAAGCTTCGGCACCCCATTGACAAAAAGAGTTTTCTGGAATTACCGGTAGAAACGAGCACTGGGACCATCATAACGATGCACGTCACACTGGCTGAATTGCTATCCCTCGCTGGCTCTCCTGATGTCCTCTATGTGGAGCCGGCGTGGCGCACAGAGCCAAAACTCGATCTCAGCCTGCCTGCGATCGGGGTCGATCGCCTGCACCGGTGGTCACCCCCACTGCTTGGTGAAGGGGTCATCATCGGTGCGGTCGATACGGGGATCGACTATTCTCATCTTGATTTCCGCTATGACGATGATGGTGATGGCCTCGAGGAGTCATCGCGCATACTCTCTATCTGGGACCAGACCAGCGGATGGGGAGGTACCTACTACACGAACGCCCAGATAGAGGGCGACATCCTGAGCGGGTTCGGCCCCGGGCAGGGGCAGGTGCGGCAATCGGACACCGACGGGCACGGGACACACGTAATGGGGATAGCGGCAGGGGACGGATCATCCTGCGCGGCGGGATTGGTGGGGGTTGCCCCTAAAGCAGATATTGTTATGGTGAAGACCACATTCTACACCTCGGATATCATCGATGGGGTAGATTACATATTTACGGAGGCTGAGTCGCATGGGATGCCAGCGGTGGTCAATCTCAGCCTGGGCGGACATACTGGCCCGCACGATGGGACCAGCCTGTTTGAACAGGGGCTTGACGAGCTTGCCGACGAGCCGGGGAGGGTAATTATCGTCTCAGCGGGGAACGAGGGAGATCAACACATCCACTTTTCAGGTGTACTGGAAAACGACTCAGCCAGTTTTTCCGTGGAGCCATTCACGTCGTCTATTGAGCTTGAGTTATGGTATCCAGGGGACGCGAGCTTCTCCATCACTGTGACCGCCTGGGGGAAATCACTAACCGTACAGGAGGGTCAAAGCAGCATGCCCAGCCTCGGGGGCAGCGAGATCCGGATAGATAATGCGTCCGGCGGGGCAAATCCAAACAACGGTGACAAGCAGGCACTGATCAACCTCACCGGCTTAATCCCATACAGTAATTTCATCCTCACCGTGACCGATGCCGGCGGTGGGGGAAGGTTCGACGGGTGGATAACTACAGCGAGCGGTGGCAGGATCATCGAAGGGGATGGGGATGCGACGCATACCATCGACGAGCCCGGGAATGCCCGGCGTGCGATTACCGTAGGGGCATTCAATACCAAAGCACATTGGGATTCAATCGCCGGGACCGAGGATTTCTCCTCCGAATATCCTGTCGGGGAGTTGACCTATTTTTCCAGCCGTGGGCCGACCCGGGATGGTCGACAGAAGCCGGATTTGTCCGCACCGGGTGCATGGGTCGCCTCCGCCCTTTCTGCGGATTGCCCATGGATAGACTATATAACCCTCACTGATAGCGCACATCGCATGGGGGCGGGAACCAGCGTCTCCGCTTCACATGTGACCGGGGTCTCAGCACTCATTCTCTCCCAGGATCCCAATCTGAGTGGCGAGGAGATCAAAGACATCCTGGCGCAGAATGCAGACAGCGATAACCTTACTGGAATTGTCCCTAATTCCCTCTGGGGTCATGGAAAGATGGACGCATACGAAAGCCTTTCCACATTTTCCCCGGCGCCAGATGAGGGACCGGAATACACTGCCTCAATTGGGGTGACCGAGAACCCTGTCCATTCCCGCGCCATTTTTACCTACGAGCTTTATTCAGGGACCACCCAGGCCGAATTACTCGTATATAACGTAACAGGGAGGCTCATGTTTAAGACCCAGCTAAATACAGAGGGTGGACAGTACGAATGGGGCTTGGAGACCACAACCGGTGAGCCCCTGGCAACCGGCCTCTACCTTTATCTGGTACGTACCGAGGCCGGCCGTTCCGCGACAGGCCTGTTGGTGATACAGCGATGAACGTACCGCGAAGGATACAGCTTTTACTTATCGGGCTCCTGGCTGCCTGCACACTGTGCCAGGCGGCCGAGTACACGAACGTCGCCGCGATCTTCCAGCTCGGATTTGGGGCACGCCCCGTGGGAATGGGCAATGCATTTGTCGCCATCGCCGATGATGAGAACGCACTATTCTACAATCCGGCCGGGTTGGGAGACATCGACCATATCGGGATAAGCTCCCTTATCTCACGTAGGTTCGCCCACCTGAATTACGGTGCTATAGGCATTACCACCCCAAATCTTGGGGCGGCTGTGATGCAACTGGATTCAGGCACCATAGACGATACGGGGATCAGGTACATAGCCCGAGCAGCGATCCTATCAGGCGGCCTCTCACTGGGGCCAATCTCAATCGGGGAAAGGACGAGATTGTACTGGATTGAGGAGCCGTTTTCCGGTATGGGCTGGGCAGTAGACCCAGCAATTCTTATAGTTACCGAACACCTCAATCTTGGGGCATTGCTGGAGGGCGTGCTCTCCGGGCCGATCAAGTACGATGATGGACACAGCGAGCCCTGGGGGACCGACATCAGCCTGGGCGCCGCACTGAAATTCTCATTTTACCCTGTCAACTGGAATCTTCTCCTGCAGGGGAACCGACTCCTATCAGGTGCCCCCCAACTTACCACCGGGGTAGAGGCATGGACAGGTGGGGCGGCCGTACGTATTGGCTACGACGGGACCACGGTGAGCTCCGGCCTGTCGCTTGACTTTGGCAGCTTCCAGGTAGACTGGACCTATCTGGGTCATCCCGAACTCCAAAATAGCTTCCACGTCTCGTTGACGTTCCGGTTTTGAAGGCGGAAAGAGTGAGGTTCTACGCGTCTATAGTTGTAATATTACTACTATTTGCGGTGTGCTCTTTGGCACAAGACCCCTCGTTCAATGCAGAGATTGAAGGACAAAAGACGTGGTCGCTGAGCTACGGGATCGGTGACAAACAGGGGCTGGCCAGGCTCGGCGTACCGGCAAATCAGCTTCTGCTTGACCAGACCCTGGCCGTTGAAGTGAGCGGCGAGGCCTTTTCCATCCTCACCTTGACCGCCCATTTCAACGATCAGGAACCAGTAACCATGCAATCACTCACGGTCAAACTGGATACGGATGACCTGGATGGCGTATTTGGTGACTTTTCAATCAGTGGTAGAGAGACATTCGCCGTCTACAACAAAAAACTTAAAGGTGCCCGTCTCGATTACTATGCTGGCGAGATCCAGCTCACTGGGATCCTGTCGCTTATCGAGGGGATATCGGAATCGCAGACATTTGTGGGCAACAAGGGGCATGCCGAGGTCGTGTTTTCCTCACATCCCTCGGGACAACCGTGGATAGAGCAAACCTATCTGCTGAACCTGAAAGGGTTGTATCATTACCTGCTTACGGAACCGTTCATCGCTGACTATTCCATCTTGTCCCTCGACTTTCAGCCAGGGAACGAGCTTGAAGGATTGCTCACCGGCTACGGGTTGGGGTACATCTCCGATCGGATTCTCGCCGCACCCTCGGAGGAGCTAACAAAGGGTATATATACCACAGTCAGCTCAGCCGGGGAATTCCTCATCCTGAAACGTGAGCCGGTATCGCTTCTGCGGACGAGGGTGCGTGGGTACATCGATGCCTACAATGAGGAGGAGGGGCTGAGCGGGGATGAGAAGCGTGAATACCCGTTCAACAAGGGGACGGAATACGAGCTGCTATTTTTGGATCGGCTGGCCGCTTTCTGTAGTCTGGTCGTTGATGGGCAGACCTATCCATTGACGGATGGAAAAAGACAGCGCTTTTATTGGCTGGGGAGGGACGAGATCCTGGAGGAATCGCTGCAGGTTGAGGTGAGTATCGACGGTGAGGTCTACCGGCCGATTACCGACCCCTCCCTGACCTCTTACAGTGTAGGGCTATTCCCCAAACAGGGAATCATGGAACTTGACTTTCCGGCGACGTTTTTCGCCGGTGAAGAGAACGCAGTCAAGGCGACATTCGACTACACTACTTCAGGAGACACGTTTATGCTCGGCCCATCGATCGTGTCGGGGAGCGAACGGGTGTACCTGAATGGGGAATTATTGAGGCATGACGTTGATTACTCCATCGATTATGAGGTTGGCCTCGTCATCATGTTTGTCGAGGTTGGGCCAGAGGATAGGATCCGCATCGACTACGAACGCCCCCGTGGCGGGCTCGGGGGAGGGGCTGAGTATAACCGCTATTTCTATGGGGCAATCTTGCAGATACCGCTTTCTGCAGCCCTGCAGCTGGACCTGAGCCTGCTGCAGGTAGCCGATAGCGAAGCACCAGTTGTGGATAGGGAGAAGGCTCGTACCATGCCCAATAGACACACCGTCTCTGGGATCGATGGCTCCATCCAGCTGGATGATTTCACTGCTTCATTCAGCGTGGGGTATAGCTACGACCTGTTTCCGTTCGATGACAATCTGCGTATTTCCCTGCCGAACAAGGTGACCTCAATACTCTCAGTATCTGACTATACATTTATCGGGCACCTGAATGGCCTGAGCGTCTACCGAGACAAAAACTGGGGCAATTACGACAGCTCCGACGGCCTTGCCGGAAATCGGGTCTATGATATGGCGGCAATTGAGGAATATGTCTTCTTTGCCACAGGCTCTGGGCTGACCTCTCTTCACCTTATCGGAGAATTCCCGTTGGCGCAGGTCGCGAACTGGCGTCGGTACTATAAGGACGATGGGCTGCCAGGGGCCCCTGTCCGCGCACTTGCCACGGGGGGAATGGTGCTTTGGGTAGGTACAGATGCCGGGCTGGCACGGGTAATGGTCGATGAAATAGACACTGCGGCGGCCTGGACCCACTACACCACAGCCGACTTTCCGGAGCTCGCTGACATTACCTCCCTTGCCGTCGCGGATGATCTTGTCTACATAGGTACAGGGAGTGGGCTATACCGTCTGGGCCCTGATAGTAAGACTCTGAGTGCAATGCCGGGGCCGGCGGGGATCAATGTGAATGATATCTTGATTGAGGGGGAAACCCTTTATATGGCCTGTCAGCTTGGCCTGCGCTCCTTTCATTCCGGGGTCGGAACCGGCTGGGTCACGTTCGGAGAACCTGTCTATTCACTTGCTATGCGGGATGGGGAACTGTGGTACGGGACCGGACATGGGCTTTATCGAGTCTCGCCCGAAGAAACTTTGTTCCCCGCTGACTCGATCACCGCACTGGCCGTAGCCCCGACAGGGGCAATATGGGCCGGGAGCGCCGCGGATTCAGATTACCGGCTGTCGATATGGGAAATCGGGGCTGACATCCAGCAATTCGATAATTCCCAGACCGGGATCGATGGGCAGGATCATGGAAGGTTCGCCGATATCCCTGCAGATCAGCACACAGATAAGGGACTGCTTTTGAGTGCGGACTTTCACCGTGAACTTGAGGGCTTTACTCTAACCGGGCGATTTGAGAGCGTTTCCCCGCAGTTTACCCCGATCGGGGGGACCTCACGCAGCGACTCCACCGGTTGGACCCTGGCTGGGAGCCTTCAACCTGCGGGGGAAATCAGCATCGACGCCGAACATAACTACTACCTCCTCGATCAGGCGACAGACCCAACAAGCACCATGAATAACAGTATTTCCCTGAAATGGAGCCCTGGCCCCACCCTGGCCGTATCGGTGCAACAGGCGGCGGTCGATGATGAGTACAGTCACCCAGGCTTTGATAATGGTCGCCTCTCCTATAGTATAGGCCTTAATGACAGCCGACTGGACGGGGCGCTTGAATTTTCCGTCGACTGGGACGATACATTTTATTGGGGCATAGATACCGGTGATCCCTACAGAGAAAACAGGTTGGGGTTCAGTACAGGCTGGCAACCCCTGCAGGGGCTTTCGTTTTCCGCAGACTGGGAGCGTCCCTTGATGTTCTCAAGCGGGAGCAAGAGAGAACGGCTTGGATTTGCCGTGGATTGGTCACAGGCGATTACAGGGGCAGACCTAGGTATTTCCTACGTGCTTTCCGCCGCACGTCCACTCCCCCAAGGAAATTTTGTCGTCGTACATGTGGGAGGTGTTGAGCTTCGGATAGACAGATTCTCCCTGCTCGAGATTAGTTTCATCCCCAGTGCAGAACTGACCCTCGCATACGAAGAAGGGATACTGTCCTTTGTAGGGAAGGCAAACCTGAGAGGGGAACTGGACGTACTGGCCGCCCGTGTGAGTTACCGGGGGGAGGGCTCAGGGGTAGGGAAGGAGGACAGAAGAAGAAAAGATAGGCTTAATTTGAGCCTTACCTATGGCGGTATCCCGGATCTGCAACCGAGCCTGGCTTACAGGTTGAGCAAGACTGCCGTCTTCCATGGTCAGGACGCCAGGGTGAGCGTGGATCATTCCCTTACCGGCCGACTCTCCTGGGTCCCTGCAACCCCCTACAGCGACAACCTCTCACTATCAATGCAATGGAGTACCAATCAGGACAAAACAAGTACTGCAATAAGCCTTCAGAACAATTTTTCCTATCGTTTCTCTGAATCGATCTCCATGCGGCTCGAGCTCGACGGCAGCTACACAGACACACCAACACCCGATCTCGGGCTCGACTTGAGTGGTGCCGCCGATATCTCCCTATCCAAGATGTGGCGAATGTCCCTCGCGGCAACCCTCGCCAATGGGATAAAAAGCGCTGAGCCTTACCATAGCTTGCTTTTGGAGCTGTTTGTGGCAGCGACTTTCTAGATCGGTACTACTCTATATGCCCCTCTTACTTTTCTCCCTTACAAAGTCCCCACTGTTCCAACCCATGACTCACCGGTGGCGTCCGCATGATGACTGGTTATAATACAGCCTTGTTCGAAACTCTCAATTCGGGGGAGGAAACAAATGGGCGAAAAGAAGAAGATTTTGGTCTGTAGTGCCTGGCCATATGCCTCCGGGGTTCCCCACCTGGGAAACCTTGTTTCCTCTCTATTATCTGGTGATGTCTTCGCACGCTATTATAGGATGCGGGGGCACGATGTGCTGTATGTATCTGGTACGGATGCACACGGGACCCGGATTGAGTACGAGGCGAAGAGGCTTGGCATATCCCCAGAGGAACTAGCCGCTCGGAATCACGAGAGGATACAAGCCGTAATCGATGGATTTAAGATTAGATTCGACAATTACACTACAACCGAATCTCCTGTGCACATAAAATTTGTGCGCGATATCTATCGCCAGATGGACGAAAATGGTTACATCAGCAGCGCCGAAGAGAAGCGTGCCTACTGCCCTCACTGTCAAACCTTTCTTGCTGATCGCTTCATCACGGGTACCTGCCCCCGCTGCGGCGCCGCAGGCGCGATGGGAAACCAATGTGACAGCTGCGGGTCCGTCCTCGAACCGGAAGAACTTCTCAGCCCCTCATGTACTTTGTGTGGTAAGAGCGATATCGAATTTCGCCCCACCAGGCATTGGTATATCGACCTTGACCGACTCGCCCCCGAATTGCGTGCTTACGTGAGCTCACGTGATTTTCAGGGTAACGTCCAACTTTTTACAATGCGGATGATAGAGGAGGGATTGCGGCCGCGGGCGATGACCCGTGACATCGCGTGGGGTATCCCAGCCCCGTTTTCCGGTGCCACTGGAAAGGTCATATACGTCTGGGGAGAGGCGGCGCTTGGGTATGTATCTGCAACAATCGAATACTTTCAGGGAAGAGAGGAATGGAAGGAGTTCTGGTTTGGGGATGATGTGTATCAGATCTACACGATAGGAAAGGACAATATACCATTTCATACCTTGATCTTCCCCGGGCAACTAATTGCGGCTGGGCTGGGCTATCATCTGCCGGATCAGATTGCCGCCACCGAATACCTTAGCTGGATCGGTGGTGAGAGTTTTTCCAAGAGCCGTGGGGTAGGGCTCTATTGTGACCAGGCACTGCAGGTGATGGATGCGGACCTGTGGCGTTTCTACCTGCTGTACAATCGACCGGAAGGGCGGGATGTCAATTTTTCATGGGGGGAGCTGGAGAAGGCGGTAAACGGTGTGCTCATCTCCAACGTGGCCAATCTGGTAAACCGTGTCCTCTCATTTGTTCAATCTCACCACGCCGGGGTGGTTCCCAGCGTGGATCCCGATACCGAGTTGCAGGCTCAGCTGGCTGAGGGGATCACAGCCTATACCGACGCGATCGAGGAGGGGAGTCTCAGTCGCGCGTTGCGTACCGTCTGCTCCCTGGCCGAATTTGGAAATGGCTATTTCCAGCGTAAGCAGCCATGGCAAAGTGGGGATCACCTGGCAGTGGCGGGTGCCTTTCACCTGATAAAGGCGATCACACTGCTTCTTTTGCCATTCACCCCGGGGTTCGCCTCCTCCGTTCTGGATGTAATCGGTATTTCCTCCCCCAGCTGGGAAGATATAGGAAAGGTCGATAAGGGTAGAAAAATCAACGATGGACGTGTCCTGTTGGAGCGGATAGACAAGGAGAAGATAATGCAAAGGATGGATGACCTACAACGGAAAACGGTCTCGATGGATGAATTTAACCGGCTTGATCTCCGAGTTGGGGTGATCAAGTCTGCCACCGATATTCAAGGAGCGGATAGGCTCTATCGGCTGACAATAGATGTTGGTGACCGTTTTCTTACAAGCACCGCCGGGATTAAAGGGGCGTATCAGGCTGAAGAGCTCCTCGGTCGGCGGGTCGTTGTGTTGGCCAATCTCAATCCGGCGAAGATCAAAGGAATCACCTCACAATGCATGGTCTTGGCTGCAAAAGGGGAACGCCTTTCACTGCTTGGCCCTGAACACAAGGTAAAACCAGGAACCCCAATTGTCTCTGAAGTTCCAGTATAAGCCTAAAAGCCCTTTGGGACTGGAATTAATCCTCTTAAAAAGCTTTTTGGAAGCTCATCA
>JAYEMK010000028.1:0-2212 GCA_034718095.1 Candidatus Bipolaricaulota bacterium
AAGTTCGGCATCCCGATCATCCCGGTGATCGAGCGTTGTGATAAAGAGGCACGGTCTTTCGTCCCGCAAGAGACGATGAAGGAAGGCTTCGCCGCTGCCCTCTCCAAAGCCGGTATCGCTGTTAAAAAAGAGGATAACAGCCTACTCGTCAGCCCGAACAGGGACCAGCTTGACCAATATGTTGAGCTCGCCAGCGCGTATCTGCAGCCGGAAAGCTTTGCCTCACTCGTCGGGACCCGCTTCGCATTCATCTTCAATGATAGGGTGATCGAGCTTGACTCGGTCGCTGCCGATCGAGAGATTGTAGCCCACTGTAGGCGGCAATCGGGTGAAAGACGGACAGCCATGGAGATCCTGTGGGAATCTGAAATTTACCGGGATTTCCTTTTCCATACGGATCTGGGGAGGATGATCCACTCCGGCCGGTTCAGTGGCACCCCCGGTGAGGAGGCCCTAGACAAGGTCATCGCCTGGCTTGAGGACACAGGGAAAGGGAAAAGGGCCGTGACCTATCGCCTGCACGACTGGCTCATCTCCAGGCAGCGCTACTGGGGTGCCCCGATCCCCATCGTCTACTGTGAACGCTGTGGAATCGTCCCCGTGCCCGATGAGGAGCTCCCTGTCCGGCTACCAGATGTGGAGAGGATAGGCAGGATGGGGCTCTCCGACATCCCCGGGTATGAGGATACGACCTGCCCCCGCTGCGGAGGCCCGGCTAGGCGCGATACGGACACCATGGACACTTTCGTGGATTCCTCCTGGTATTATCTGCGCTACATCTCGCCTCACGCTAAGGACCGACCTTTTTTAAGCGAGGATGTCAACAACTGGCTTCCGGTCGATCAGTACGTGGGTGGGGTGGAGCACGCAATACTTCATCTGCTCTATTCAAGGTTCATCACAAAGGCGCTCTATGATATGGGGTATGTCAGTTTTGAGGAGCCGTTCGAGCGGCTGTTCACTCAGGGGATGGTCACCCACACCGCCTACCGCTGTCCGGAACATGGTTGGATCTACCCACAGGAGGTTATGGATGGCCGCTGTCCACACTGCGGGAGGAAGCTTGAGAGGACAAATTTTTCCATGTCCAAATCCAAGAGAAATGTCGTCGCCCCAGCGGACATCATAGAGCGCTACGGTGCGGATGCGGAAAGACTTTACACCCTGTTTATGGGGCCTCCTGACCGTGACATCGAATGGACCGAAGAGGGGGTCCGGGGCTCGTTCCGTTTCTTAAACAGGCTCTGGAACTTTGTCCTTGGCCAGGCGGAGAGAATATCAGCGGCCCCCGGCACATTTGCACCTGCCGAACTTGACCAGGCAGGCCGTGACCTGTGGCGGCGTTACAACCACACGGTGAAGAAGGTGACCGAGGACATCGAGGGCCGGTTCAACTTCAACACTGCCATCTCGGCGATCATGGAGCTGGTGAACGAGCTCACTAGCTACGTGGATGGCGAGATAAACGATGGACTGCTGCGAGAGGTGATCCGAGGATTGGTGCTCATCCTATCGCCGTTTGTCCCGTTCATCTGTGAGGAGCTGTGGCGACGGATCGGAAAAGAAGATGCTGTGCTGGAGGACCCCTGGCCCGGTTTTTCCACCGCCGCACTACAGGAGGAGACAAGGGAGATCCCGGTACAGATAAACGGGAAAGTGCGCGCCCGGATAACCGTATCGGCCGATGTAAGCCGCGATCCAGCCGCACTGAAAGAGGTGGCGTTGCAGGCAGATTCCGTCTCCAGGCGGCTTGTTGACAAGGAGATCATCAAGGTTATCGGCATCCCTGAGCGGATGGTGAGCATTGTGGTGAGATAGCGTAACGGGCGCTTGAAATAAAAGCACAAATCGGTTAACAACATGACAAACAAGGGGCCTTAGCTCAGCTGGGAGAGCGCTTGCATGGCATGCAAGAGGTCGGGGGTTCGAGTCCCCCAGGCTCCAATGGCAAGAGCACACAGGGTAACAGCACTGGGGGCAAGCTGGAGGTCAACCCGCTAATTGCGGAACTTTGGAACGTATTGCCTAGCTAGATTGCCTTCGTTTTCATGGACAGTGTAGCGCTTGAGATTTGCGCTGTCCGGTTGCAAGTTAGCCCTGTGGGATTCAAACGATTCTGAGGAACCATATGCGGACAAACTCATTTCACCAGGGCCTGTTAAGCGAATCCCAGTAATTCACGGGGTAGCTCACCTGTAAAACCCTGTTGTAA
>JAYEMK010000029.1:0-39882 GCA_034718095.1 Candidatus Bipolaricaulota bacterium
ATCGGTGGGGCAGGCCAGCGAGCCCAACATGAGCGCCATGGGGACAAATGTGGCCAGAAAAGTAGCCCCCTCCAGATGAAGTAGAAATGGGAGCGTCGCCAGCATCCCCAGAAAAACAGCCAATGCGGCAAGTTCAGCCTCTCCGAGGACGATGAACAGGATCCCCCTCCCCAGCTCCCGCAGTGGGGCAAACGAGAGTGTCCCCCCGACAGAAAAGGTGAGGAGTACCAGGGCAACGTGGACCACAGGATCGGTGCTCTGCACAAACTCAATGGGGGTAAGATGAAACGTCCCCGGATTGAGGACGACCCCCGCCAGAATGTATCCTGTGACCCGGGGTAGCCCCAGCCGTCTGACCAGCTCGCCCAGGATGAACCCTGCCCCAAGAATGATCCCAAGTATCAGTAGTGTATCCATATCTCTATTTATGGTTCCTTGCTAACATTTCTCCCGCCAGAACGCCTCCGGAGTTATGGTAAATAGTTCCTAATCCATACCCCCTAATCCCATTACTTCGTCGGTTACTCTGCTTTCAGCTGTTCTTTGCGCCTTAGCGAGAGGCTAAGATTTTTCTCGCCCGTTCGCTTTGCTCACTCAAGCCGCAAAACTCGCCAAGGACACATAATTAACACCCTTCTTACCCTATCTCTTGTTTTTCTTGGCGTCCTCTGCGTCTCTGCGAGAGGCAAAAGCCTTTATCTCGCCCGTTCGCTTCGCTCACTCAAGCCGCCAAATTTGTAACAAAGAACCTTATTGCTGCACATAAACTCTTCTGACAGTGTAAACCGATCGCATCTTTCGGGCAAAGTGGCATAAGTTCGAAAACAGCGGCAAGGCCTACCCGAATTTGGCGAGCAATTGCTCGAGTGGAAGTTCGGCAAGCGAGTCCAGTCTTAGGTCAGCCTGATCAAAGGGAAGACCCTGTGTAAGCGTATTAGGCACCACTACGCAGCGCAATCCCGCCCGTTTGGCCGCCGAGACACCGTGCGGTGAGTCCTCCAACGCAAGGGCCTGTGTTGCGCTGATACCGAGCGCGGTAAGCACGGATGTGTATAAGTCCGGGGCAGGTTTTGCGTGTTCTACATCGTCAGAACATCTTATGCAATCAAAAGAGTCGATCAATCTCAATCGGGTTAAGTGATCGATAACCCATTCCCTCTGTGAGCTGGAGGCAACGGCGAGCTTCAGCCCAAGCCGGCTCGCCGCAGCAATGTAGTCCTCCACCCCTGGGAGGATCGGGTTTGCCTTGATCAACTCAAGTCCGTGCTTTGCACGCCTCAGGTGAAGCCTCTCCCGGTCAAGCGGTCGCCCCAGTAGGGCCTCTAACTGCTTCGCGGGGTCGAACGTGTCCGGGGCACGACCGATGAAATCCACCCAAGCCGATAGCGGTAGGGACTGACCGTGTACCCGGTACACTGCCTGCCAGGAGCGGTAGATCGGAAGCTCAGTATCCAGAATCAGCCCATCAAAATCGAAGATGAGCGCGCGAATCGTCGAAGTTTTCCCTCTCATGATCGATGCCGGCAATGATAGTACGAGCCCTATCAACGCGCAAGCGATTTAGTCAAGCAGTGATGATAAAAGAGAGAGGAAACCCATCTTTAGTGAGTGACCCAAAAGCGTGTTTACAACCTGTTGCACAAATCTCTTTTTGCTGCTTAGTTCCAAGTTTAAATCTTGGTTTTATTCATTTTACCGCAGAGGGCGCAAAGACCGCTGAGATTAAGCCTAGAGGCTTTGTAGAATCCTCCGCGTACTCCGCGATCTCTGCGGTGAAAGCTTTTGTTCCTAAAGTAAAGGGGGTTTGTGCAACACCCTTTTTAGCACTGAGAAAAGATAATCCATACCGTGCCTGTAACCCATATAGGTTACAGGTGTCAACTTTAGAGAGGAACATTGTCACCTCGAATGGTAAGCTTGTCACCTTGACAAACGGTATGATTTGGGTATATGATGTATTCACTTAGTTAGTTCACCTGAAAAAGGTAAACCCACCGCAAGATGGGGACACAAAGCTACGGGCCAGGTTGGTTGTTAGCAGTTAGTTCTTGGCTGTTAGCTAATAGCTGAAGGCTGAGAGCTAAATGCCAATAGTCAACATGGTAGCCGGGTTGCCAGGATTTGGAGATTGTTGGCAGCCCGGTTTTGTCTATCGGCGGTAACGGGAAGAAAAGATCGTGAGGTGAACCGTGCAGGTGACTATTTATTACAATCAGGAAGATCAGTATCTACTGGATCTGGTGGACCAGGAGGCCCGACAGGAGCGAAAGTCCCGCTCGGCGGCAATCCTGACTATCCTTGAGGAGCACTTCGAGCAACTGAAAAAGATCGGTGAGATCCTCGTGGATCTGGGGGCCGTCTCTCACACAGACCTATCGCGAGGGCTCGACTTACAGAAAAGCAAGTTCACGGAGAAACTGTTGGGGGACATCCTTCTCGAGGAAGGGATTGTAGGGCAACAGGCGCTGGATCAAGCGTTGATGATACAAAAAAGACAGACACAAACGGATGATTGACCTGGCAGAGTCTATCGCTGTAACTTCTTTTTCCTATAAGACAAAAGCATTTACC
This sequence comes from Candidatus Bipolaricaulota bacterium, assembly GCA_034718095.1. GTDB lineage: Bacteria > Bipolaricaulota > Bipolaricaulia > UBA7950 > UBA9294 > JAYEMK01. The sequence goes on from JAYEMK010000029.1 coordinate 2,572, forward strand.
GCTCGGGGGGTGTAGTATCTCGTTTGGGACTTACTACACCCCCGGTAGGAAGTTTTTGCAACAACTTCTTTGAGGCTTGAAAATAAGCATCGAGAAGGTTTACGCAACAAGCTGTTATATTTCCCGCTTTTTTGAGCTCTCAGAAAACTGAAGGAGAAATGATGACAAAAGCCATCAAACAATACGGGTTGTGGACCAGTCCGATAACCCCGCGCAGCCTTGCAGAGGGGATAAGAGTTACTGAGCTGGCCTGGGATTCCGATGGGGAGACACTGGTTTGGTTGGAAGGCCGCTCTGATAGGGGTGTGATCGTAGCGAAGCAGCGGGGCGAGGCGCCTCTCGATTTGACCACTGAGCTCAATGTGCGGGCGAGGGTGGGCTACGGTGGGGGGGAATTCACCGTACATCAAGGGGTCGTATACTTCGTCTCACAGGGAAGGATCTACCGCCAGTCCTTGCACGGTGGGCCCGCTCGCCCGATCACCCCGCCCTTTGGGCAGCCTGCGGCTCCAGCCGTATCGCCTGATGGAAGGTGGATCCTGTTCGTCCACAGCGACGGGGATGAGGATGTCCTCGCCATTACAGATACGGAGGGCAAATACTGGCCACAACGGCTCGTCTCGGGCAGGGATTTTTTCATGCAGCCTTGCTGGCATCCAGGGGGTAATCGCATCGCCTGGATCGCCTGGGATCACCCATTGATGCCGTGGCAGGGGACACAGCTTGAGCTTGCGGAGCTTGACCTGGGGGCTGACCCCCTTCCCATCGTGGCGGGGTCGAGGCTGATCGCCGGGGGAAACAAGGTGGCCATCTTTCAACCAGAATTTTCCCCCGATGGGCGCTGGCTCGCCTATGTGTCAGACGAATCCGGCTTTGGCAACCTTTACCTCTATGACCTCGTAGAGGAAGATTACCGCCCCCTCACCGATGAAAAAATGGAGATCTCCCTCCCCGCCTGGGTACAAGGGCGGCGCAGCTATGGCTTCACCCATGCCGGGGAGGCCGTCCTGTACCGGGCGAGCAAGGAGGGGGTCGACAGGCTGTTGCGGATAACCCTCGACACCGGGGAGACAAAACCGGTGACTCAACTCTCCGATTACACCCTTTTTCAGCAACCGACCCCATCTCCCACCGAGCCAGCCATCGCCGTTATCTGTTCCTCGGCCACCACCCCGACACGGGTTATCACCTGCACGCTCCTCGACAAATATCAGCCTCGCATCCACCGCCGCCAGGCAGGAGAGACGATTGCGGCTGGGGTCCTATCCAGGCCGATCCCGGTTAGCTGGTCCTCCAACGACGGGGCTGAAGTATTCGGGCTGTATTACCCTCCGACAAACACGGATTTCAGCGGAATAGGGCTGCCACCGGCAGTCCTCATGATTCATGGCGGGCCAAGCTCGCAGTACAGCGCCGGATATCACCCTGAGACCCAGTTCCTCACCTCTCGTGGGTACGCCGTCCTTGAGGTGAACTACCGAGGGAGCACCGGCTATGGCAAGGACTATCTACAGACGCTCGATGGCAACTGGGGGATCCTCGATGTTGAGGATGTGATTGCGGGGGCAGACTTTCTCGTGGAGAGCGAGCGGGCAGCCCCAGACAAACTGGTGATCATGGGGGGCAGTGCTGGCGGGTACACAGTATTACGGCTCCTCTGTGAACGGCCCGACCTGTTCAAGGCCGCGGTGTGCCGATACGGGGTGGCTGACCTGTTCTCGCTGGCCCAACAGACACATAAATTCGAGGCCCACTACCTGGATTCACTCCTGGGCCCCCTACCGGAGAAACAAGAGCTCTACCGCGACCGCTCTCCGGTATCCAGGGTGGAGAGGATCAAAACTCCGATTGCCATCTTCCAAGGGGAAAAGGACAAGGTCGTCCCCAAGGAACAGGCTGAGCTCATCGTGGCATCGCTCCGTGCCCGCGGTATTCCACATGAATATCATTCCTACGCCGACGAGGGACACGGCTGGCGAAAGGCGGAGACAATCGAGGCCTACTTTGATACGGTGGAGCGGTTTCTCAAGCGGTATGTCCTGTTCGCCTGATCAGAGGCAATAGACCTCACTGTATTTCTCCGTGATGTATCGGATGAAATAGGAGGGATCAGGCGGGGCCCCAGTGCAGCGCTCGATGAGCTCCTTTGGCTCGTAGATCTTTCCAAAACGGTGTATTTTTTCCCTCAACCATGAACGCAGTTCTGCGAACTCGCCGCCCGCGATCTTATCTTCCACATCGTCTATCTCCTGTTTCATTTTGTCGAAGATCTGTGCGCTGTAGAGGTTTCCAAGCATGTAGGAGGGAAAGTATCCGAACATACCAGCCGACCAATGGACATCCTGCAGGACCCCATGTGCGTCATCATCGGGCACGATCCCAAGGTAGTCCTCCATCGCGGCTCGCCACCGCTGAGGCAGCTCGGAGACAGAGATCTCCCCATTTATCAACGCCTCCTCAAGCTCGAACCGGAGCATGATATGCAGGTTGTAGGTCACCTCATCTGCCTCGACCCGGATCAGCGATGGTGAGACTACGTTCGCTGCCCGGTACAGCTGCTCAGCGTTAAGCGATGACAGATCTGGGAACAGCCCCGCCACGAGCGGCTGGAAAAAGGTCCAAAATGCCAGGCTTCGTCCTATCATGTTCTCCCACAACCGGGACTGAGATTCATGTAAACCGTAAGAGGCCCCGCTCTCCAATCCGCTCCAATGAAGCCTGGCCGGGATCCCCTGCTCGTACAGGGCATGTCCGCCCTCATGCATCGAGCTGAACAGGCCGGAGAGGAGATTACCCTCGATAAATCGGGTGGTGACACGGACATCACCCGGGCCTGTGGTGATGGTGAACGGGTGTACAGTCGTATCGAGCCGGCCACCGGTGAAATCATAACCCATCGTGGTAAGCGCCTTTAATGAAAGTTCCCTTTGCCGCCGCAAAGAGAAGTCCCCGGAGAGAAAACCTGTGTCCGGTCGTTTTCCCCCTTTCATCAATCGAGTGATAAACGGGACGAGGCGTTGGCGCAGGGAATCGATAATCTCGTTTAACTCTGCGGCCCTCATCCCGGGTTCGTATTCCTCGATCAGCGCATCGTAGGGATTTTCCTCATACCCGTAGCTTTCAGCGAACTGTCGCGCAAAGTCGACCATGGCCTCCAGGTGTGGCTGAAACAGGGAAAAGTCAGAGGACTCTCTCGCTTTTTCCCATGCCGTTTCGCTTTTCGAACGGGCGATGGCAAAGCGTTCGTACAGCTCGGGTGATATTGCCCGATGTCTGCGATAGACCTTCCCCACCACCCGTACGCTCGCCGCATCGGTTGATGAAAGCCCGGCTTGCCCATTTAACTCCTCCAAATAATGACCGAGTTCATCGGATATGGAGAGCGCAAACGCCCTCTTGGACAGTTCCCCGATCACCTCAGCCCGTGCATCTTTCCCCTGCTCCGGGAGGTTGGTACGCTGATCCCAATGTAGCAATGCAAGGGCTGATTCCAATTTGCCTATCTGCCGCAGATGGTCTTTGTAAGCAGTGAGTGTTTCCATTCGTCCCCTTTCAGTCTCTATTCTCATATACCCGATTCCTCAAGGTCCCGATCCTCGCTGATCTATGGCTCAGTGAGACGATAAGTATTGTTTGCGCCTAGATGGGCGATCACGTAGAATGATTTTGGCAGCCAGAGTGGCGGAATTGGCAGACGCGCGGGACTCAAAATCCCGTGGCCTTCGGGTCGTGTGGGTTCGACTCCCACCTCTGGCAATCCCTATATACCACTGCCATTACTCGTATGCCCCGGTGGCATGCTGTGTTGCCTTCGGCGGCGCAGAAAGGTGGGAATATCGAGATCGTCCTGCCCGGGGCGGCTTTCCTGACGGAGCCTTGCAAGCATGGTCTCCTCACCGGCTGAGGTCTCTTCCTTCTCCTCACCATGGGCAAGAGAAAACCCCGTAGCGATGACGGTGACGCGTACATTCTCCATCCCTTCGCGTATCGTCGTACCGAAGATAATGTCAGCCCGTTCGGACACTGCCTCCCGAATGACCATAGCGGCTTCGGTAACCTCATCCAACGTTAGCTCAGGTCCCCCAGCAACGTTCAGCACTACCTTGCGTGCCCCTTTGATTGAGCCATCGAGTAGGGGGGAGGATATCGCGTTCCGGGCTGCCTCCTTCGTACGTCCTTCACCCTCTCCCTCCCCGATTCCCATCATCGCGGTGCCCGCGTCCCGCATCACGGATTCGATATCGGCGAAGTCGAGGTTGATCATCCCCGGGAGAGTGATAAGGCTTGAGATCCCATCCACCCCTTGCTTAAGGACCTCGTCGGCCAGCTCAAATGCCTTGGTTATCGGCATATCCGCGGGGGCGACCTTGAGTAGTTTATCGTTGGCGATGGTGATCATCGCATCGACGTTCTGAGAAAGACGGGCTATCCCTTCCCCCGCCCGCTCAGCGCGCACCTCCCCCTCAAACGAAAAAGGACGAGTGACGATCCCTGTTGTCAGGGTACCGGCATCCTTGGCCAAAGCGGCGATAACCGGGGCCGCCCCGGTCCCGGTTCCCCCCCCCATTCCGCAGGTTATGAACACCATATCGATCCCGCCTAAGAGGTCTACGATCTCCTCCTGGCTCTCCTCCGCGGCGAGCTTGCCCAGCTCAGGGTTGCCGCCCACGCCAAGCCCACCGGTGAGTTTGCCCCCTATCTGAAGGATACGGTGGGCGTGCAAGGTTTCCAGAACCTGCACGTCGGTGTTAACAGCGACCAGTTCCACCCCATCTATCCCGGCGGAGAACATCCGGTCGACGGCATTCCCGCCGCCTCCACCGACCCCAAGTACCATCAGCCGGGCAAGGGGAACCTTCTCGTCGGCCATTTCTCACCCCCGGAAAAAACGGTTGAACCAGGAAAGGAGCTTGTCGATCAACGATGCCCTCCGCCGCCGTTTGTACTTTCCCTTCTGGAAATCCCTCGTCTCCACAGCGTAGCACAGAAGGCCGATTGCAGTGGCATAGATTGGAGATTCGACGATATCCCGCAGCCCATGGATCCCTGGCGGTATCTTCCCCCTACGCACCGGGACATCGTAGCGTTGGGAGGCGAATTTTGTGATCCCGTGTAACAGAGACGTCCCACCGGTCAATACCATCCCCACTGGCACCAGATCACGATAGCCCGCCTCCTCGACCTCCTGTATCCCAAGGTCGAGCACCTCCTCTACCCGTGGCTCGATGATCTTCGCCAGTTTTTTCTTGGATACCGATTTTTTCTCGTCCCCCCCGATCGTCGCCACCTCGATCTTTTCATCCTCGCCTACGCTGTCTACAACAGCTGTCCCAACCTCTTTCTTGATTATCTCGGCCGCCTCGATCGGGGTCTGCAGGCCAACCGTGATGTCGTTTGTTATGTGCTCCCCCGCGATGGGGACGACCCGGGAGAACCAGATATCGCCACCGCGGAACACGCTGATATCAGTAGTTCCCCCCCCGATGTCCATCAGAATGACCCCCAGTTCCCTCTCCGCCGAAGATAACACGGCCATCGATGAAGCGAGTGGTTCCAACACGACCTGGTCGATCCCAATCCCGAGGGCCTCCACACAGCGGACCAGATTGTGAACCGCCGTGATCGAGCCAGTCACGATGTGGACATCAACCTCAAGCCGTGTCCCTGTCATCCCCACAGGGTCGGTTATCCCATCCTGGCCATCCACAATGTACTGCCGTGGGATGATGTGGATCAGCTCGCTCTCCTGTGGGAGTTGAACCGCTTGGGCTGTCTCTACGACACGGCGCACATCATCAGCGGTGATTATACGATCCGGACGATTGATGGATACCGTGCCGCTGTTGTTAATAGATGAAATGTGTTTTCCAGTAATTCCCACATATACGGAACCGATCCTCACATCGGCCATGTTTTCGGCCTCTTCGATTGCCTTGCGAATGGAGGCCATTGTGCGACCGATGTCTACAACGACCCCTTTCTCCAATCCACGAGAGTCCGCCCTGCCCATGCCGATGATTTCAATCGCTCCGTCGGACACGTTCCCCACCAATGCAACGATCTTAGTGGTTCCCACGTCCAGGCCGACCACCACTCTATCTTGTCTCATCTTTTCACCACCTCGCGCGGCACCAGTATCGCCTCCCTCCCAAATCTGAGATCTATCGATCGATACCTATTAATGTCAACCTCTGCGATAAGCGCTGTCAGGGCATCGATCCTGGACAGGGCAGAGTCAATCGGACCGAGGATCACCTGTAGATCATCCTCTCCGTATAGCGAGACAGAGGAGAGATCAGAGAAGTCAACCTCGCAAAATGGCCCTGCACTCATCCCATGCTCGTGTAACCGCTCCAGGACAGCAATTACCCCATCGTCGAGGACCAGGTCTCGGCCGAACTCATCCTTGCCGAACTCCATTCCTGAGGCCGAAAGGAAAGGAAAATCTTGTTCCGTCACCGGTTGGAGGAGAACTCCCCCCTGCCCAATCAACATTGGTTCAGCCCCTTCCACGGCATCCTGTACCTTTGCCACTGGCACCCGCTCGTCGAGGTCCACGGCTATTTTATACGGATAGACACGCCGTACACAAACGTCTTTAATCCAGGGCAATGAAAGAAGAGAACGCCTCGCACGGGAAACTGACGTTCGGAAAATATTACCCCCAATGCGAAACCCAGTCAACCGGCGAATAACGTCCGTTGAGATATGTTGGTTTCCCGTGACTACGATCTCCCGCAGTCCAAACAGAGGAAACCAAGGTGAGTAAAAAACATAGATGGCAACAGCGATAAGGGCACCTCCTGCGACAATAGCCCCCAGAACACCCCTTCTTCTCCACTCACTCGTCGATAACCTCTACCTCCAATTCGAGCAATATATGTAGACTTTTATACACCTTTTCCCGCACAATGTCAATCAATTTACGGATCTCAGCATAGCTGGCCCCGCCGAGGTTGAGAATAAAATTGGCATGTTTTTCGGATACCTTCGCCTTTTCAAGCCTAAACCCCTTCAATCCAACCTGCTCAATTAGCCTGCCCGCTGAGTCCCCCGGGGGGTTTTTGAATATGCATCCAGAGCTTAGCTGATCAAGTGGCTGATTCGCACGCTTGGCGGCGATGGTTCCCTTTAAATCATATGGCTCGCCATCCAGGCGCAGCCTGGCCTCGATGACGATGAGCCGCGTATCTCGTGCCAGGCTCGTGCGATAGGAGAAGCAAAAATCCCCCCCAGAAATCTTCCTTACCAGTCCCCGCTCATCGACGACGGTGACGGTATCGACCCGATCCCCGATCGATATTCCCCGAGGTCCGGCATTCATCACGATCGCCCCTCCCAGGGAGCCTGGAATCCCGGCAAGGAAGTTGAGCGATCTCTCCCCAGCCTGATTCAACAGGGTAAGAAGGGCCGGGGTGAAAACGCCAGCTGCCGCCTCCACCCACCCGTCCCCAATCCTCATGTCACGGAGTCTATCAGTGGATATAACCATTCCGGGATATCCAGAATCGGGAAAGAGAACATTCGATCCCCCCCCAAACACGATGTATGGCAGACCATAATCTCTACAAAGATCAAGGGCCAGTTTCAGGTCGTGCGCCTGCTCAGGGGAGAAAAAATAATTGGCCACCCCACCAACCCCGATGGTGGTATGCCTGGAAAGGGGTTCATGTACCCGTAGCCCCCCCACCAATCCCCTAAGTTCGGAATGGGGGATCACCCCCGCTAGACCATACAGAACCGCCCCTCCTTAAGAAAACAAGAAAGCTCCTCGGTCACTGTCCATATATCGCCGGCGCCAAAACTGATGATAAAATCCCCTGGCTCTACAAGTTTTTTGAGGAAGGAGAGTACCTCCTCCTTCGATCGAATAAGATGCGGATTGATCCCCGAGGAACCTGCTATCGCATCGGCGATCATCCGCGAAGAGACACCGGGAATCGGCCGTTCATCCGCAGGGTAGATAGAGGTCACCACAATCTCATCCGCACCGATGAAGGCATTGCCGAATTCAGCATTGAGGAACCTGGTACGGGTATAGCGATGCGGTTGAAAGATGGCGACGATCCTTCTTCTCTCCCAGCCATCCCGGATCGCCTGCAGGGTTGCCTCGATCTCCTCTGGGAGGTGGGCATAGTCGTCCACAACAGTCACGCCGTTCTCCTCCAACAGCTGGAAGCGACGCCTGGGCAGGCGAAATCCAGTCAAGGCAGCCGCCGCCTCAGCAAGATCAACCCCGGCCAGGAAGGCTGCCCCGATCGCGCACAGTGCATTGCGGACATTGTGATCACCAGGGGCGGGAAGGAACACGGGACCGATCCTCTCTCCATGAAAGTTTAGGTCAAAACGGGTATGAAAATGATGGTGAACGACCCCGGTGGCGCGCAGGGCAGCCTCCGCACAGGTTCCAACCGTCAGTACCTCTGGTGTCTTGTTCGCCAACGCACGAACGTGTGGGTCATCTATCTGTAACACCGCCCTCTCGGCTTGGTGAAGGTACTGGGAGAAGCTATCTTTGATCGCCGACAGATCCTTGTAGGTGGTAAGGTGGTCCCTGCCGATGTTGTTTAACACAGCGATGGTGGGATGAAGTGCGAGAAAAAGACCGTCACTCTCGTCGACCTCCGTAACAAACATATCTCCTCGCCCGAGGTGGGCATTCCCCCTCAATCCCGGACAGTGGGCCCCCACCAGATAACTGGGATCCCAGGTGAGGCGCCCCAGAATTGTCGCGATCATTGCGGTGGTGGTCGTCTTGCCATGTGTCCCTGCCACCCCAATGCTGTGGTATCCATTCAATAAGGAGGCCAACGCATGCAATCGTCTTACAACTGGAAGGTCCCGCGCTCTGGCTGCCTGTACCTCGACGTTATCTTCGCTGATTGCCGAGGAGACGATCACCCCGTCGAGCCGTTCATCGATACAATCAGGATCATGTCCAAGGTTAATCTTCACCCCTGCCTCCCGCAACTGCAGAACCTCCTCGTTCTCGTGCAGGTCAGAACCGGAAATCGTTACCCTGTTCGCAAGCATGATCCTTGCCAGCCCACTCATCCCGGAACCACCAATGCCCACTAAATGATAATTCTCTCCCGGAGTAAACAAAGTCACACCCCCCTGGCCAGTGTACAAATCTCTCCCAATACAGCGGCGGCCGCGGCAGGTTTACCAAGCCGGGACGAATTCCCGGCCATCTGTGAGAGCGCCCGGTCATCAGCGATCATTTCCTCAATAAAAGGGAATAGGCCCCGGGAGTGGACCTGTTTTTCACTCACTAATAAACAGGCTTTTTCCTGCTCTAGGTACCGGGCGTTCTTCCATTGATGATCGTCGGTCGCCTCACGCCACGGGATCAACATCGCCGGCTTACCACATGCGGTAATCTCCGCCAGGGTCGACGCCCCGGCACGGGTGACGACAAGATCGGCAAGGGAAAACGCCTCCCCCATATGGTCGATATAGCGACGAGCCACTACATTTTTGACCCCGGCAGCACTGAGCTCCTTCCTGATCTGGCTCGTCGCTGCTGCGGCACCTGTTACTAACAGAACCTGTATTTTGCTGTTCTCTAAGATCAATTCCTTTGTGCGGAGGACCCCTTCGACAAGTGCGGCGGACCCGTTTGATCCGCCGAACACGAGCACAGTCTTCCGTTCCGGATCGAGCCCGAACCGTCGGTATAGACCGGCTGTTCGCCTGGTCATTCTAAACTCCCTGCGCACGGGGTTCCCTGTGACTACAACCCGTCTCGCCCGCGAAAAATACCGGCTGGTCTGTGGATAGGAGATGAGTACACTGTTCACCACCGGGCCGAGGAGGCGGTTGGCCAGGCCAGCGACCATATTCTGTTCATGAATGAGGGTACGGACATTGAACAGCCTTCCCAGAATTGCGCCAAGCATGACCGCGGGAAAGGAAGAGTAACCGCCCATTCCAATGACGACACAGGGCCGGAATCGCACCAAGACAAGAAGGGCCTCCACAATCGCGACACAAAGAAGTAACCCGGCGTACAGATTCTGCCACGCCCGTCCACGGCTAAAGCCACGGACATGAATCGGATAGAAGTGGATCCAGGGATAGGCGGGAAGAATCCGCGCCTCAATCCCTTTTCTGGTCCCAACATAGGCCAACTCAACCTCGGCCTCATTTCTGGCTAATTCCTCCATCACCGCGAGTGCAGGATAGAAGTGCCCGCCAGTTCCTCCCCCCGTTACAATAATGCGCATATCATACCCTTATCCTTTGTCTTGAGATATTTAACAGGACGCCCACCATCGCCAGGGTAACAAGCAGGGAGGATCCTCCGTTGCTGATAAACGGTAGGGTCAGCCCGGTAACCGGGAAGACACCCAATGTAACCCCCAGATTTAGGACGGCCTGGAAGCAGATAGTAAAACCAATCCCCAGCGCGAGCAGATTGCCAAACCGATCTGGGGCATGGGCAGCGATAGAGAATGCACGCCATCCGAAGGCAATCAGTAACCCGATCACCGCAAAGGCACCGATCAAACCTAATTCCTCAGCGGTGATGGAGAAGATGAAGTCATTGTGTGATTGAGGAAGATAGAATAGCTTCGCCCGCGAGGCGCCCAATCCACGCCCGAGGATACCCCCTGCCCCGATCGCCATCATCGATTGTATCGCCTGATAACCTGAGGAGGTGCTGTATTTGTACGGGTCCAAGAAAGAGACGATCCGGGCCAGCCGGTACGGGGCCAGTTTGAGTGCCACATATATGAGGGGGGAAACCCCAAGCCCAAGCGCAAGCAGGTAATCTATCCGGGCCCCACCGACCAACAACATGACCCCGGTCAGCGCCCCGAGAAGCAATAACATCCCAAAATCCGGCTGATTCATCAATATCGCGGAGAGGAAGCCAAGCACCACGGCAAACGGAAGTATCCCCTCACTAAATGACCTTATCCTATCCCCCTTGCGCACGATGGTCGCTGCCAGATAGATAACAAGCGAGAATTTGACCAGCTCTGTCGGCTGCAATGCAAATGGGCCAACCTGGAGCCAGCGGCCCGAGGCTACGCTAATTGGAAGGACGGTCGCCAGACTAAACAGAAATGTCCCGAGCAAGAGCAGGTCATCCAGGTGAAGAAAACGATGATAGTCAAACCTCAGCAGAAACACCATAATCAAGATACCCAGCCCTGCTGCCGCAAGCTGTTTTATTAAGAGATGAAAACTATTATTGTAGTGCTGTAGGGAAAATGGTGCACTGGCACTGTAGATCATCACCATTCCACACAGAAGAAGGAGGGAAGTAATCACGATCATCGCCTTATCAATTCTTCCTTCCATTGATCCCCCTTCCTCTCATGGAAGATAACCAACAACCAGGTTCTGCCGCTATATCGTGCGTGTTCAGTGAATAACCCAGTTGTCCTGTAATGGAAAGGAACCGTGTCAAAGTCTAAAATAAAGTTGGTATTGCAATCAGGGGACAGTTGTCCAGAAAGGAAGCAAATCAAGAGAAAACTCATGTGCAACAGCTGCCGGCTAATACAACTGGATGTCAGGGCTCCTCGCTGTTTCGCATGGGTAACTAAAACAGCATGTGGGGTGTAGCCTGTAGTATGTAGTTAGCGTACAGGGAAATATGGATAACACGGATGAGAATTGGTTCCTCTTCACGTGTTTGGCGTCTTTCAGCCACTGCGCTACTTAAGCGATGTCCTCTATTCGGTCCTCGACCACCTTATCTGCTGAGAGGGACTCAAGCTGCAATGCAGTGGCTGCGACATCGTAGATCGCCTGACGTGGTGCCATCCCAACCAGTTCGCTCTCCACCACCCGCACCCCAGCACGGGCTGCCTCGTTTTTTACCATGTCGAATACCCGCAGGATGGGGGTGCGTCTGAAATTGGTCAGGTTCATCGACACCTGTACCATCCCTTGCCCCTCGAGTGGCAATCCCATCGCCTTGACATAGCGCAGCCCCCCGGTCGAGTGGCGCACAGCCTTTGCGATCTTTTTTGCTATCTGTACATCGGTGGTGGCGAGGTTGATATTGTATGCGATAAGGAACTCGCGTGCCCCCACCGCAACTACCCCTGCACTCGGATGCACTCGTGCCCTACCAAAATCAGGTTTCCAGCGTGGATCACTGATCTTCTCAGGAAAACCCTCAAATTCACCCTTCCTGATCGTCGCCAGATTTCGACGGTCCGGGCAGGTCGCCGCCTCCTCGTACAGGTAGACGGGGATATCGTATTCATCAGCGGTCCGTTTCCCCACCCGTCGTGCCAGCTCAATGCAGTCCTCAATCGTCGCGTCACGCACCGGGATAAACGGAACGACATCGACTGCACCCATCCGGGGATGCTTACCGGTATGCCCTCGCAAGTCGATAAGTTTCACACCCTTTTCAATCAGATTCATAATCCCTGCGAACAGGCCATCCGGCTCTCCAAGGATGGTGATCACAGAGCGGTTGTGATCTTTGTCTAAACTATAATCGATCACCCGCCGCCCTGGCCCACCGACAGCACGAACAACATCGGCCACAACGTCAGTCCTCCGTCCTTCACTGATATTGGGAACGGATTCGATTATCTTTCCCCTCAACTTTCCCCCTTTTGCCGCAGGAGTGAAACAGTGGCAGTGGCGACTATCTCCCCGGCGACGCTCGCGGTAACCCTGGCCTGTACCAACCCACCCCGGGACCTCAGGAGGCTGGCGCTCAAGGTGAGCTGATCCCCAGGGACCACTCTGCGCCGAAACCTGGCCTGTTTCACCCCCACCAGATAGCCCACGTGTCCCGAGCCTTCAGGGAGGAGAAAGGCCGCTGTTTGCGCCATCGCCTCCAGGATCAGTGTTCCTGGCATCACCGCCGGCAGCGGGGCAGGAAAATGTCCTTGAAAGAAAGGCTCATTGACCGTCACATTCTTTAGCGCAACAACCCTTCCTTCTCCCTCCTCCAGGATGCGATCGAGCATAAGATAGGGATAGCGCAATGGAAGCAGCTGCCTTATCCCCTCAATCTCGTGTGGCATCGCTTGTTACGTAAGGTATCCGGAGAGCTCGGTCTTGACCATGTCAGTGATGTCGGTAAGGCGGGCTGTGTTGCGGTAGATGATGACGTTTTTGGATCGCAACACAAGATCGTAGCCATTTTCTACGGCAATGGTGTTGGCCGCCTCCACTATCTTGGTCGTAGCTGCCTGGGTGAGAAGTCCGTCAAACTGGGTGAACGCATTGTTGACCTGTGTATATCGGTTCTCGAACTCCTGCGGGTCGAGGACACCTATCCTCACCGAGTCCAGCAGCGATCCCAACTCATCGAGGACCGGCTGCGCCTGCTCTTTGAGCCTCTCCAGGTCACTGCGAATATCGGAGAACCCGGAAGATTGTATCATCCGGTTGATGGTACCCATGTCGATGTCGAGCTGGGCCTTCAACAGCTCCACCTGCAACTGACGCAGCCTCTCGGCATACTCATCCCTGGATATGGTACTTGCCAAATATTCCTGTCGTAGGTTGATGATCTCCTCTTGTTTATCAGCCGCCCGCTGCCGCAGGTCACGCACGGCATTGGTGAACACCGTAAATGCATCCTCGGCGTTGAGATATGCGATCTTTACCGGGACCGTGGACTCAGATTCCAGCTCTACCAGCCTATCCTCCAATTCCGATACAGCCTCTTCTTGATCATCATCAGCGGGCAGAACCATGTCGGTGACCCAACCACCGGCAAAACCCAGGACTAATGAGAGCACTATTACTATAGGTATGATTTTTGCCATTCTTCCTCCTTATTGTTGGTTATGTTCTTATTAAAACATCGGGGAAAAACCGAAGTCGAAGCTGGGAACAAGGTCCATCTCAGGACCAAGGACCCAACCCATATCCAGCCGCACGTATGTCCCTGCGACCCGGACCCCCAATTCAATTCCCACCGAACTCTTTGCCCAGTCCGCGTTAACCTTATCCAGACTGACCCCACTGTCAAGAAACAGGCTCGTGGTCAGCCCCTCCACCACGGCAAGCCTGTATTCCATATTCATATATGCAAGCCGCCTGACAGCTATTGGCTCCGTGCAGCGGATCGTCCCCGGCCCGCCAAGGCTGTAGGCCTGAGAAGGGGATAGATCCTCCCCCCATCCCACGGCGAGCCGCACCGCCCACACCTGATCCAGCCCGGCCAATCCGGGTACGGGCAGGCGCAGAGAGGAGAAATTGATCCAGTTTACATTAAGCTTGGAGAACTCCACCCCCGGGGCGAATTCCCCTGCCTTTTCAAACGAGACGCTCCTCCTGGAACCCGCAGTGGGAAAGTACGGGTTGCTCACATCGTCAAACCTCAACGCTACCGTGGCCGAGTTTATGAACTCTACAGCTTCATCGCTTGAGACCCGCTCATGCTTGTAGGAAAGGGCAAGGTCTGTGTAGTCTGCCCAGGGATAGCTGACGGAGGCCTGAGTCCCGATGGTAAGAAATTTCTCTGTTTCACCGGCAGAAACGGCCTCCTCATCGCTCTCACGATATATATTTAGCCCAACCCTGTCCAATCCTGGAAAAAAGGCGACCGTCTCGTATCCGATATTCCATTTTGAGCTCCTGTCCCCTATCAACCCACGATTATAGGAAAGGGTAAGATCCTGTCCGGTGCCGAACAGGTTCTTCTGAGAGTAGTTGAGCTTTCCCACCAACCCACCGCTGTCAGGGGAATAGGCAAGGGAACCACCCAGACCTCCCAATTTCTTACGTTCAGCGACGGACACCGAGAGACGGATCGTGTCATCTGCCCATTCCGGAACGAAATCGATCGAGTTGAAATACTCGAGCGCCATCAGGCCTTGATAGTTAACGGCCAATCGCTGCCGGTTCAGCACGTCCCCCACCTTGACCTCGAGGTTCTTCAGGATGACGTAATCCTTAGTGTTTTTGTTGCCCTGCAGAAGGATCTCTCCGATCTTCCCCTCCATTACCTTGAGGCGCAGCCGGCGCTCTTGCCGCGGTTCAGCGGAGAACCGAACCATGGTGTAGCCATTGCGGTAGTATAAATCGTAGAGTTCAGCAATGGTCTGCAGGAGCCGGTAATTGTCGATCGGCCCCGCCGGAAGTTTTCCCAAACTAGCCTCAGCCACCTCCGGTTCGAACTGGGTTACCCCCGCCAGCTCTATCGTATCGATCTCCATCGGGGAATCGATCAGCCGGTTCTCGGTGAAGGTCCAAACCAGGCGGATCGAGTCCCTGGTCGGCCCTTGCTGTGGTGTGATATCGACCTCGGAGAAGTAGACGGATGACCTGAGCTGTTCCAGGGTGTGCTGGATCCGGTCCTTCTTCAGGCACTCATCCTCTGGAATATCGATCATCTCCTCTGCCCGCTCCACAGGGATACTGACAAGGCCTTTTATCTCGTTCTCCGTCACCCGCCCCTCGACAATCTGGATCTCTAACACCTCACCGAGGGTGACCTCTCCCACCCTGACCAACGCATAGCCTTTTTCATCGTACTCCTCAATGACGGCGGTCAACCCTTCTTCAAGTGAGCGGTTGTTGATAAGCTCACCCCTCTTAACCCCATGGTCACGTAAGATCCTGCGAATCTTGCCTGTAGGCATGATCTTGGGACTTAGAATGGTCATCCCGAGAAACTTGAACGGCTCTTCGTTGACGTTCCCGGTAACCTTTATCTCCTCCAGGACAGGGTTCTCCTTTACTTGAAAGGTGATCATTCCCCCTTCGATTTTGGGCATCACCTCGCTGAACCAGCCAAGGTCGAATATCGCCTGTGAGGCAGCCTTGAGTTCCTCTGCCGTGATCTCTTTCCCAGGTTGAAACTCGAACACCTCGTCTACCGCATCGAGAATCTTCTCAGAGGAGATCTTCTCGTTTCCCTGGACACTGAGCCCTGACACGGAAATCGGAAAATCCGTACCCCATGCCGAGCCGGCCACGGTCAGCATGACCATAACGCCTATAATAACTGGGACTGCCCTCATCACCTTCTCATCTCCTATAGAGCAAAGTCTTCATTGGCCGCCCGATACTGAAGCGCCTCGGCGACGTGTTCAGGTGCGATATCCTCTGCACCGCCTAGATCGGCGATCGTCCGGGCCACCTTGAGCACACGGGTATAGGCTCTTGCACTCAAAGCGAAGCGGTCTATTGCCATCTCTAGGAGTTCCTTCGCCGCCTCATTCAATGTACAATATCTTCTTAACCCTTTTGTGTCCAGTTGGGAGTTAGAAAAGCGACCCTTTTCCCCTTTCATCCTCTCCCATTGTACCTGTCTCGCCCGTTTCACCCTGGCCCGGATCGCGGCTGAGCCCTCGCCGGTGGGGCGGTTAAGCAGCTCCTGTTTTGTCAAACGTGGGACCTCCACAAACAGATCAACGCGGTCGAGAAAAGGCCC
This sequence comes from Candidatus Bipolaricaulota bacterium, assembly GCA_034718095.1. Classification (GTDB taxonomy): domain Bacteria; phylum Bipolaricaulota; class Bipolaricaulia; order UBA7950; family UBA9294; genus JAYEMK01. The sequence goes on from JAYEMK010000029.1 coordinate 18,944, forward strand.
GGAGACACGTTTTCGATAACGTTTTATCTCATATGGGCTACAGGTACAGGGCTGCAATGGGTCCCCAAGGTGGCCACACGGACATGGGTTCATCGCTGCCACCAGCATGAAGCTCGCGGGATAACGGACGGACACCCCAGCGCGCGATAGGAGGATCGTCCTGTCCTCGAGCGGCTGGCGCAGGGTCTCCAGAACCCGCCGATCAAACTCCGGGAGCTCGTCGAGAAACAGGACCCCGTGATGGGCAAGGCTAATCTCCCCCGGGCCGGGCAGGCCATGACCACCCCCGACCATCCCTGCATAGGAGATGGTATGGTGCGGCGTCCTATACGGCCGTTGGACGACAAGGGGCGTGTCCCGTTCCACCATCCCCGCCACACTGTAGATGCGGGTCACCTCCAATGCCTCGGCAAAAGAGAGAGGCGGGAGGATGCCAGCCAGTGCCCGGGCAAGCATGCTCTTCCCAGCCCCCGGTGGGCCAATCATGAGGAGATTATGACCACCGGCCGCTGCCACCTCCAACGCTCGCTTCGCCTGCTCTTGCCCCTTCACCTCTGAGATATCCATTACAGGGGAGGCACTCGCCCCTTTCAGCAGGGAGTCTCGGTCGACGCGAACCGGGGCAGGGATTTTCTCCCCGGACAGAATGGCCGCGGCATCCCTCAACCTGTGGACCGGATATATCGGTACACCATCAGCGAGTGCCGCTTCAGCGGCGTTACCGGCAGGCACGACCAAACCATCGAGGTTCTCCCTCGCCGCCCGCAGTGCTATCGGGAGCGCCCCTCGCACGCTGCGAACCTCACCATCGAGGGAAACCTCTCCGATGATCATGTAACGACGGGGGGATAAACTCAGCTGTTCAGCAGCGACGAGAATCGCCAATGCCGTCGGCAGATCAAATCCCACCCCTTCTTTTCGCAGGTCGGCCGGGGCGAGATTGGCGGTGATCCGCCTTGCGGGAAAACTGTATCCGGAATTTTTGATGGCGCTGCGTATCCTATCCCGGCTCTCCGTGATCTCTTTTTCCGGGAGTCCGACCACCTGAAATCTGGGCAGCCCTCCCGCCACGTCACACTGCACCTCGACTAACTCAGACTCCATCCCTATGACAACACCACTCAGCAGTCGCGCGAACATTGAGATTCAAACCTCGACTTGAAAAGCATCTTGATACAGGCTGACCTCCCCTGCTGTAATGGTCACTACATCGAACCGCACCGGCAACTCTGTCGAGGCCCCTCTAAGGTACATTCGTGCAGTGGCAATAATCCGCTCCTTCTTTATGTCAGTGAGGGCCCCCTCCGCACCGCCGAAGCTACTGTCCCGCCGTGCCTTAACCTCGACAAAGACGAGGGCCTCCCCATCACGGGCGATGAGATCCACCTCTCCAAAAGGAGAGTGCCAATTGCGTTCCACGACTACGTAACCCCGGGCCCGCAGAAACTCACAGGCAGCGGTCTCTGCCTGACCACCGTAGCTATCCTTCCCCGCCATAATCAATACATGATACCACAATCCTGTTAGGCTCAGCAAGTGAGAGACCTGGCGTTGCGGCATGCCCCCTGTAGGGGGTATAATAAATACGACGATGAGTAAATTTGAAAGGAAATGACGAAGAAGGCTGAATGAGGATAGTCATAAGGGACGTTACAGCGGTCACTGCAGGGACAACCATAGCACGCAATGTAAATCTCCTGATAGAAGAATCCCGGATCTCCGCAATTACAAAAGAAGAGCCAAGGATAGACGAGCATACCACATTGATCGAGGGGAAAGGGAAACTGGCCATACCGGGGTTGATCAACGCGCATACCCATCTCCCAATGGTCCTGTTCCGTGGCCTGGCCGATGATCTACCATTGTCGGCGTGGCTTGAGGATCACATCTGGCCACTGGAGAAAAGGCTTCGACCGGAGGATGTATACTGGGCATCACTCCTCGGTCTGATCGAGATGATCCGGTCGGGGACCACTCTGTTTGCGGATATGTACTTTCACATCGATGAGATAGCCCGTGCGGTGGAAAAGGCAGGGATTCGTGCCGTTCTCTCCTATGGCATTATCGCCTCGGAATTTGATGCGCATGGCAAGGAAGAGCTGGACAAAGCGGCGGCCCTCATCGATCGTTGGCACAATGCGGCAGGGGGAAGGATCAAGACAGGGGTAAGTCCACATGCCCCCTACAGTTGTGGGGAAAAAATATGGGAGCGGGCCCTGGCCCTGGCCGCCGATCGCCGGGTCATCCTCCATACACATGTAGCGGAAACTGAACAGGAGCTTCGGCGGTGTCGAAGGGAGAGAGGAATGAGCCCAGTGGCCTGGCTTGAACAAATTGGGGCGTTAAACCTTCCCCTCCTGGCGGCACACTGTGTTCACCTTGAAAAGGGGGATATTGAGCGGCTTGCAACCCACGGGGTGACCGTGGCCCACTGTCCAAAGAGCAACGCAAAACTGGGCTCCGGCATTGCCCCGATAGCCCGGCTGCGCAGGGCAGGGGTCCGGGTCGCCCTGGGGACCGATGGGGCAGCCTCTAACAATGGCCTCAACATGATCGAGGAGATGCGCGCAGCAGCATTGCTGCAAAAAGCAGAGACCCGAGATCCGACCGTCCTCCCCGCTGCCCAGGTATTTCACATGGCCACAGTCGAAGGGGCGAATGCCCTGAATGGGGAGATGGGTACACTTGCCGCCGGTAAGGAGGCAGACATCGTCCTCATCGACATCGAGCAGGCCCATACCCTGCCCGCATATCATCCCCTGTCCACCCTAATCTATGCTGTGCAGCCCCAGGCAGTGACCGACGTCATCGTGGCCGGCAGGTTTCTCCTCCGTGCCGGGTCACTGACCACCATCGATGAAGAAGAGGTAAAAGAGCGGATAAAGAGGCTGAAAGACAGGTACGTAAATTAATATCCTCTCCCGGCCTGGGAGAAAGGGCTTCCTTCGCTCGGGTCAGGGAGAAAAGGAGCGAATGGCAACATGAGTCTTGCAAAAGAGAGGAAAGAAAAAATCATAGACGAATATGGACAAAGCGAAAATGATACAGGATCCACCCGCGTTCAGATCGCCCTTCTGACAGAGCGCATCTTTGAGCTTACTGAGCATTTAAATCAACACCGGAAGGATTTCAGTTCTCAGCGGGGTTTGAGGAAAATGGTCGGCAGGCGCCGACGGTTGCTGAAATATTTGAAGCGCCAGGATCTTAAAGAATACGAGAAATTACTGCAAAGACTAGGAATAAGAGGAGTTTAAGAATAATGTTAATTAGAGAAAGCCTACATTTGAATGGCAAAGAAATAGCCCTGGAGACCGGTCAATTGGCCAGACAGGCAAGCGGGGCGGTGCTGGCCAGCTATGGGGACACCCGTATACTTGTAACCGCTACTCTCCAGGAACAGGAGGAGGATCGAGGATATTTTCCACTGTTTGTTGAATATGAAGAGCGATTTTATGCCAGCGGTAAGATCCCCGGTGGATTTTTCAAGCGTGAGGGGAGACCGAGCGATACGGCGATCTTGAACGCGCGCATGATAGACCGACCCATCCGGCCACTGTTCCCGGATGGATACAATGACGAGGTACAGATCGTGGCCACAATACTGTCGGTTGAACCGGATTGCCACCCTGGCATCGTGGGCATCCTCGGTGCCTCTGCCGCCCTGTTGATATCCGGCGCCCCATTCGCCGGCCCCATCGCAGGGGTAAAAGTGGGCCGAAACGCCGGGCAATTGATCGTTAATCCCACCGCCGAGGAACTGGCCACCGTCGATATCACCATAGCCGGGAGCAAAAACACGGTGACCATGGTGGAAGGGGGAATGGACGAGATTCCCGAGGAAGAACTGGTCGCCGCGATCGAGACCGCACATGAATCCATTAAAGAACTCGTTGCTCTGCAGGAACGGTTTGTAGAACGTGTCCGCCCCAAGAAAAAAGAGGTCCCGCCTGCCCTGGATGAGGATCCAGCGCTTAAAGACCGCGTGCGAAAACTGGTCTGGCCGGAATTTGATCAATTATCAAAGGCGACGAACAAACAGGCCCGCAACGCACTGATCGGTTCTCTGAAACAGAGGGCACTCCAGGCAGTCGTCACAGACGAGACCCCTCTTCAGGCCGCGGAACAATTGAAAAAGACGACCCACTCACTGGTGGAAGATTACTACAAGGAGTTCATGCGGGCTGGGATCATCGAGCGAGGGATGCGAATCGACGGCCGTCGTCCAGAGGAACTGCGCCCCATCACCTGTAGAGTAGAGGCCCTGCCCCGCGCGCATGGCTCCGCGATCTTCACCCGCGGGGAGACCCAGAGCCTGGGGATCGTCACCCTGGGGGCGACCCGCAGCGATGAGCAGATCATCGATCAGATGACAAAAGAGGGGAGAAAGCGGTTCATGTTGCATTACAACTTCCCCCCCTACTCAGTGGGGGAGGTTGGTCGCATTGGTTCCCCCAAACGCCGCTCCATCGGGCACGGGTATCTGGCGGAGGGGGCACTCAGGGCCGTCCTCCCGGAGGAGGAGGAGTTTCCCTACGTGATCCGTGTCGTTTCGGAGATACTGGAGTCGAATGGCTCCTCGTCCATGGCGACGGTCTGCAGCGGCTCACTGGCAATGATGGATGCAGGTGTACCGATCAGCAAGCCGGTCGCGGGGGTAGCAATGGGATTGATCCAGGATCCGACCACCAACCAGAATATCATACTGACTGACATTTTGGGGGTAGAGGATCACTTTGGGGATATGGACTTCAAGGTCGCCGGGACCCGGGATGGCGTCACTGCATTCCAGCTCGATGTCAAACTCGGGGGGATCGATCAGATGATCCTCCGCGAGGCCCTGGAAAGGGCCAGACAGGCCCGCCTTGCAATCCTGGATGAGATGACGCGGACGATCCCTGCCCCACGTGGGCAGCTTTCGACATTTGCCCCCAGGCTGGAGACGATGAACATCCCTCAGGAGAAGATCGGACTGGTCATCGGTCCAGGGGGGAAGATGATCCGTAGCATCATCGAGGAAACCGGGGCTGACATCGATATAGAGGATGACGGGGGGGTGAAGCTGGCGGGGCCGGACAACGAGTCGGTCGCCGCAGCGAGAAAACGCATCGAGGGCCTCACCGCAGAACTGGAGGTCGGGGCCGTATTCAACACCAGGGTCACCCGCATCGCGGACTTTGGCGCATTTGTCGAACTGAACAACGGGACAGAAGGACTGGTACACGTCTCCAACCTCGCAGCCGGCTATGTGGATAACGTCAAAGACATCGTGAGCCCGGGCGATGAGATCACAATTGAGGTAATCGGGGAGGATAAGCGGGGACGCCCTGATCTACGCCGGGTAGAACAACCGACACAAGAGGCCACCGGCAGGGAAAAGAAGGTGGCAAAAAAGAAAGCCCCACGCCCAAATATCCAAGTCGGCGACCGCATCGAAGGGAAGGTCGTCAACACCACCAACTATGGGGCGTTCGTAGAGCTGGCCGAAGGGATTACCGGGCTGGTGCACATCTCCGCCCTCTCAGATGAATACGTAAAAAGGGTGGAGGACGTGGTAAAACCGGGCGATACGGTAACGGTGGAGGTGTTGGCCGTGGAGGGGGACAATCGCTACAAGCTGCGCCGGGTCTCCCCAAAGGATGAACAAATAGAAGAAGTAACGGATTTTGAGGACCGCTGGTGATCAAATCGATCTATCCCGGGGCCTTCTCCGCCAGGCTGGCAAACGGGGTCCGAATTCTGGCAGAGGAGGTCCCTACGTCCCGGGCAGTAAGCCTGGGAATCTGGATCAAGGCGGGGAGTCGAGATGACCCTCCTTCCCTCCCCGGCCTGGCCCATTTTTTAGAGCACCTCATATTCAAAGGGACACCCACCCGCGACGCGGCAAGGATATCCCGTGAGATCGACTCGATCGGGGGACGGATAAACGGGGCAACCGGAAAAGAATTCACTTTTTACTACGTGGACGTCCCTGCTGCCGGCCTTCCCACCGCCCTGGAGGTGCTTACTGATCTGGTGGGACACCCTGCCCTCTTACCGCAAGAGATAGACAAAGAGCGTGGGGTGGTATTGGAGGAGATCCGTGGTCACCATGACGATCCAGAACAGGTCGCCTACGACCTGTTTATCGCCGGCCTGTGGAGAGATAAAAATCCGATCTCGCGCACCGTCCTGGGAGAGGGGAAAACGATCGCTTCACTTAAAAGACAACAGCTGGTCAAGTTTCACCGCCGCCTCTACCAACCGGAGAACATGTTCCTTGTCGCCTGCGGTGCAGTGGATCATGAATCTCTGTTCTCGAAGGCAGAGCGGCTATTCGATGGGAAATCCTCAACCCCTGTGCCAAAACGTAAAACGCCTCACATTAAGGGAGGCCGGATGTGGCATCATCGCCCCACTGGACAGACTCACGTTTACATGGGGCTACCCGCGCCGGCTGTCGCTGAGGGCGACCGTTTTCCGCTGGAGGTGGTGAACATGATCCTCGGCGGCGGGAGCGGCTCACGCCTGTTTCGCAGCATACGCGAGGAGCGGGGGCTGGCCTACGCCATCTCCAGTTCCACTAACTATTACTCCGATACCGGGGCGTGGCTCGTTTACGCTGGGGCGGCCCCAGAGAGTGTCGAAACCATCCTTGATCTTATGCAAGAGGAGCTTTCCCGATTGAAAGAGGACGGGGTCACCCAGGGGGAGCTCTCCCTGGCCAAGGCGAAGCTCAAGGGAAACCTAATCCTGGCCATGGAGGCCAACAATTACCTGATGACAAGGCTGGGGACGGCCGCGGTCAAAAACGGTGAGCTTTTGTCCCCCGATGAGGTCCTCGCCCGATTGAAAGCGGTATCAAAGCGTGACATTGCCCGGGCAATAGATAGATTTCTACAGCTTGATTCCATGAACCTGACGGTGGTCGGCCCGACCAAGCCCAGTGTTGTACCAACCTCGAACTTTGACTAGAATTATCCTACCATGCCTATATCGAGTGCTGTATATCCGGGAAGTTTCGATCCGATAACCTATGGACATATCGACATCCTTCGTCGGGCAAAGAGACTGTTTTCGAAGCTGATCGTCGCCATCGTCGCCAATCCCAACAAAGAACCGTTTTTCTCCGCTGCTGAACGGGTAGCCATCACCAGGGAGACATTGGAGGAGGCGGGGATCTGCGGGGTGGAGGTGATCAGCTACAGCGGGCTTCTGATCGATTGTGCCAAAGAACACGGGGTAGACGCGATCGTGCGCGGGTTGCGGGCGAACTCCGACTTCGACTATGAGTTCCAACTTGCGCTGACCAACCGTGACCTCGACGCTGACATAGAGACCATCTTATTTATGACGGACGGCCGCTACAGCTTCCTCTCCTCATCCATCGTCAAGGAGGTAAAGCGCCTGGGTGGGACCGTGGATTCGTTCGTCCCCCCCTCTGTAGAAAAGGCATTGGAGCGAAAGCTTCTTAGTCAGGGCTGATTTTCGAGGTGGATCGGGGCCAGATCCAACACGTAGATTGGCAACTGTCGATACCCCATTACCTGGGCCCGCATCGCCTCGAACTGCGGGATGTCCTGGATCCATACCGCCACCGCATCGCTGGCGATGATTGTCTGCACCATGGCATATATTACCTTTCTCTTCTCTACATCGAACGTGTCTCTCCCCTGGACAAGCAATCGACGCAGGAAGGGATTCGTATACTGAAAGTAATATGTGGAGCGGCCTGCCTTGTCAACCTGTTCAAACGGCTTGGTAAAGTTCACAGCCGGCTCGATCCCCTGGTCATCGCCGATCACCGTCATGTCGTAGTCCCACTGCTTGTAGACGCGCTCGATCCACTGCCCCCACTCGAGTACCTCGAGTTGGCAGCGGATCCCCACCTCCCTCAACTGATCAGCGACGATCTCACCGGTATGGATATGAAACTCGAACGGCTGCGGTAGGTAGATCTTCGTCTCAAATCCATCCGGGTATCCCGCCTGTGTCAGAAGCTGGCGCGCCCGCGCCGGATCATGCGGGTACATGGGGACAAGATCCACGTAGTACGGATTGAGCGGCCCCATATGGGAGCCGATTGGACTCCCCCACTGTACGCGCCCCACTGTCCCAGCGATGATCTCCGCACGATCTACGGCATAGGATACGGCGCGCCGGACCAGGACGTTATCGAACGGTGCCCGCGCGTTGTTCATCGCCAACAGCTGTGGGACGTTCATCAGGCCAGCGACAACCTTGAACCTTGGATCCCCCTCCAGCTGCTTAGCACTCTCCGCCACCATCTTGTCGACCAGATCGACATCGCCGGCGAGCAAGGCTGCCAAAGAGACAGCCTGATCAGGGATAAACTTGATAATCACCTTATCCAGCCGGGGGAGCCCCTGCCGCCAATAATTCGGGTTACGGTCAAGTGATATGTGATCCCCCGGCACCCACTCGTCAAATTCAAACGGGCCGGTCCCAATCGGATGGGTGCGCAATGCCTCCATCCCCGAGCCGACGGGGATGATCCCGGTCCCCTTGCCGGAGGCGAGATAGCCAAGAAGGGGTGAGGCCTTCCCATCCGTCACAAACCGCACCGTCAACTCGTCCAGGACAACCACCTCTCTCAGAAATGCAAACGGGGCGGCGTTTGGTGAGGCCACGGCCGGATCCAGGAGCCGATCAAAGGTATAGCGCACGGCTTCAGCAGTGAGGGTCTCCCCGGTGTGAAATTTTACCCCGGACCGCAGCCGGAAGGTGTACTGCGCACCAGTCTCAGTCTCTTCGACCTCGTATCCAGCCGCCAACAGCGGTACCAACTGCCCATCCTCTGTATAGCGCAGCAGCGGCTCCACCACGTTGTACATGAGGATCTGATAGGTCTCCGCGGACGGGGTTAGGATAAGGTTCAGCCCGAGCGGCTCCCCCTGTATCGCCACCCGTAGGGTCCCAGCTGGGGACTGCGCGTTTAAGGCACCCCCGAAAAGACCAAGCGTAATCGTCATCAACAGCAAAACCAGGCAACACCTGTACATATTGACCTCCGCTTGTTATATAAATTATCTCAAAAAATACGTAAAAACGGCACAATCTTCAAGTCTGATCAACCTGTATTGGCCAACCTTGGATCGAGCTGATCGCGAAGGCCGTCCCCAAGAAGGTTCAATCCCAGTACGGTTAGGGCAATAGCCAGGCCCGGGAAGAGGGCCAGACACGGCGCGGTGCCCATGAAGATCTGAGCCTCGCGAAGCATTCGGCCCCAACTGGCGTACGGAAGCTGAGTTCCAAGACCGAGATAGCTCAATCCCGCCTCGGCCAGGATGGCCACCGCGAACTGAATTGTACCCTGGACGATGAGCGCGGGGAGGATGTTCGGCAGGACGTGGCGCGACGCGGTCGACCAGCGCCCGCGCCCGAGGGCGTAGGCTGCCATGACGTATTCCTCTTCCCGCACCGCGAGGATGTTCCCCCGCGCCAGCCGGGCAAAGATGGGAATATTATGGATCCCGATTGCAATCATCGCGTTTATGACCCCTGGACCGAGGAGGGTGACGAACAAAATGGCGTTTAGTACAGCAGGAAAGGCGTACAGAATATCCATCGCCCGCATCAATACCTCGTCTGACCATCCAGTAGAGAATGCGGACCAACCACCAATGAAGATGCCCACGGTCATTCCTATCCCCACGGCAACGATCCCCACCAACAGGGAGTTCTGCGCCCCCTGCATGATGCGGCTGAGGACATCGCGCCCGTACTGATCGGTCCCCAATAGGTGGGCCCCACTTGGTCCCTGTAGGCGCTCGGGAATCGACATCTCTATTGGGTCATAGGGGGTGTAGACCCAGCTTATCCCCGCAGTGATCAGGACAATCCCCACCAGTGTGATCCCGAGCATGAGGTTGACCCCTTTCCTCGACCGGCGGGCCGACCGAATCAGTGTCGGGAGTATCACCATCATCTACTCCAGCCTGATCCTTGGATCGAGCAGCACGTATGACAGGTCCACAAGCAGATTCATCACCACGACCATGACCGTGATCAACAGGACGACATCCTGTACCACCGGCAGGTCACGGTGACTGATCGCCTGGTAGGCGAGCCGACCGAGCCCGGGCAGATAAAAGACGTTCTCGATGATGATCGTCCCCCCAAGCAGAGAGGCAAACTGCAAACCGACAACGGTGACAATAGGAATCAGGGCATTACGCAGGGCGTGTTTATAGAGCACCATCCTCTCCACCAGCCCTTTGCCACGCGCGGTACGGATATATTCCTGATTCATCACCTCAAGCATGGTTGAACGGGTCAACCGCGTGACCACCGCAGCGTGTATCACCCCGAGGGCAAGCGAGGGGAGGAGGATCGATTTCATCGCACCAGGGACACTCTCCGACCAGGGGACAAACCCCCCGGCAGAGAACCAACGCAGCCGCACCGCGAACAGGAGAATGAGGAGGATCCCTGCCCAAAACGAGGGGACAGCCAGTCCTAACTGGGAAAAGACCATAATCCCATAATCCCCAAAACGATTACGGTGGATCGCTGCGTAGATCCCCAGAGGTATCCCCAGTCCAAGTGCGATCGCTATCGCCAACAGGGCGAGCGGTCCAGTGACGGCAAAACGAGTGGCGACCAGTTTGCCTATTGGCACCCCATACCTGAGCGATTCACCCAATGCACCACTTAAGAGTCCATCTATCCATATGAAATATTGCACATACAGGGGGGCATTGAGCCCGAGCCGCTCCCGCAGTGCGGCAAGCGATTCTGGGGTCGCCTCGGTGCCGAGCATGATCTGTGCCGGGTCTCCCGGGATAACCCTGATCACAAGAAACACCAGGAGCGAGACCACAAACAGTGTGACTAAAAACCCAATGAATCGCCTTCCAAAATAGGCCAGCACTAAAACCCCCTCATTGTCTTCGCTCATCATTATACGGGTCCCTCAATCATGGCGCAGCTTGAACCTAGACCAATGTTGTCTATAGTCTATAGTTTAGACATAACACACCAACGAGTGATAAACATGTGGAGTATAATCAGTGGTGGATTTATGGGCTGGGCGCTGGGGGCAAACGATGCCGCCAACATATTCGGCCCCGCGGTTACGAGCCGTTCCCTGCGCTTCTGGACCGCGGCCGGACTTGCATCCCTGTTCGTCATAGTGGGGGCGGTCCTGGAAGGCGCCGGGGGGTTCGAAACCTACAGTGCGATCACTGAACAGTCGCTTCTGTCAGGCTTCACCATCATGCTGGCCGCGGCAGGCACAGTGGCACTCATGACCTTAATCGGACTGCCCGTATCGAGCACCCAGGCCACGGTCGGGGCAATCATCGGGGGCGGTCTCCTCGCCGGTGAGATAAACATCGGGCCCCTGGCGAAGATCTTCCTCTCCTGGGTGCTCACCCCACTGGGTGGATTGATAGCTGCCTATGTGCCCTACAGAATCGCTCATTTCGGGGCCCATCCATTGCTGGAAAGGCTTTCCACTCATGACGGGCTGATCCGGCTGGGGCTTATCCTGGTTACGTGCTACGGGGCCTATTCACTCGGGGCGAACAATGTGGCAAATGTAACCGGTGTCTACGTCAATGCTGGATTACTCTCTGTCCGCTCCGCCGCCCTTATAGGTTCAGGGGCGATCGCTGTTGGTATTCTCACCTTCAGCAGAAATGTAATCCGCACCGTAGGGGGCAGGCTCGTTCAGTTGGATCCATTGGCCGCACTGATCGTCATCCTCGCCGAGGCGGTCACCTTGAACGTATATGCGAGCCTGGGGGTTCCCGTCTCCGCCTCCCAGGCGGTGGTGGGGGCTGTCCTGGGAATAGGGCTTGTCAAGGGGGTTAAGACGATCGACTCACGCGCCCTTCTGCGGGTCCTGTTCGGCTGGCTGGGCACCCCGGCAATCGCCGGGGCGGGCTCGATCGGCCTCGGCCTGCTCATGCATGCTATCATGTAGAATCCAATGCCGCCTGTGCCGCGGCAAGGCGGGCGATCGGGACGCGGTAGGGGCTACAGCTAACATAATCCAAACCAACCTTATGGCAGAAGTGGATAGATGCGGGATCGCCGCCATGTTCGCCGCATATTCCGAGTTTGATATCAGGCCTCGCCTTCCGCCCGAGCTCACAGGCTATCTCCACCAGCTTGCCGATGCCGGCCTGGTCGAGGACCTGGAATGGGTCCTGTTCATAGATCCCTTTATCCACGTACTCCCGCAGGAACCTGCCAGCATCATCCCGTGAGAAACCGCATCCCATCTGAGTGAGGTCGTTCGTCCCGAAGCTGAAGAACTCCGCCTCCTGTGCGATCTCATCAGCGGTCACCGCCGCACGCGGAATCTCGATCATCGTCCCAACCTTGTAAGGGATATCCCGCTTGGACAATCCCCGCTCCCCCAGTACATCCTCCGCCACCCGGATGGATAGCTGACGCTGTAGGGCTAACTCTTTGACGTTTCCCACAAGCGGAATCATGATCTCTGGGATAACCTTTCCCCCGTCAGAGAAGACGGCACAGGCCGCCTCCATGATTGCCCGTACCTGCATCTCTGATATCTCAGGATAGGTGATCCCCAGGCGGCAGCCGCGGTGTCCGAGCATCGGGTTAAATTCGTGTAAAGCCTCCACCGTTTCCTGTACCTGCTCCACCGGAATCCCCATCGCCTTTGCGATCTCACTTTGCCCGGCCTCGTCTTGGGGAAGGAACTCGTGCAGTGGCGGGTCCAACAGGCGCACCGTCACCGGTCTTCCCCCCATAGCATTGAAGATCTCCTCGAAGTCACCACGCTGCATGGGGAGAAGCCGATCGAGAGCCGCGCGTCGACCTTCTTCGTCCGCTGCGAGGATCATCTCCCGTACGGCCGTGATCCGATTTCCCCCGAAGAACATATGTTCGGTGCGGCACAATCCGATCCCCTCCGCGCCGAATTTCACCGATTGAGCTGCATCGGGTGGGGTATCAGCATTGGCCCGCACCCCGAGGGTCCTCACCTCGTCCGCCCACTCCAGGATGGTGCCGAAGTCCCCGGATAGTTCCGGTTCTATGGTGGGGATCTCACCACGATAGACGGCACCTGTTGTTCCGTTGAGGCTGATCGGCTCCCCAGCCTTGATGGTCTCTCGCCCCACTGACAGCGTCCCTTCCGCGTAGTCGATCGAGAGCTCGCCGGCACCTGCTACACAGCATTTCCCCATTCCACGTGCCACTACCGCAGCGTGGCTAGTCATCCCCCCGCGGGCGGTGAGTACCCCGACAGCTGCGTTCATCCCCCCGACATCTTCCGGTGAGGTCTCAATCCTGACCAAAATGACCTTTTCGTCCTTCTCTGCTGCCCGCTCTGCCGCGGCGGCGGAAAATACGACCGCCCCGCTTGCCGCACCCGGGCTCGCACCAAGTCCCCGTGTGAGGGGGGTTGCCTTTTCCTCCTGCTCAGGATCGAAGATGGGATGGAGGAGCTGATCGATCTGCTCCGGGGTCACCCTGGCCAGGGCCTCCTGTTTCGTTATCATCCCCTGCCTGACCATCTCCACTGCCATCCGCACGGCGGCGGCAGCGGTGCGCTTCCCGGTACGGGTCTGCAGCATGTACAGTTCTCCATCCTGGATGGTAAATTCCACGTCCTGCATGTCGCGGTAATGGTCCCCCAGGGTCTCCCTGATCTTAAGCAGCTCCTGATAGACGGCTGGCAGCTCCTTTTCCAGGGTCTCAATTGGCTTCGGGGTGCGGATTCCTGCCACCACGTCCTCGCCCTGTGCGTTCATCAGGTACTCGCCGTAGAAGCTGTTCTCGCCGGTTGCCGGGTTGCGGGTGAACGCGACCCCCGTGCCGCATTTCTCTCCCATATTTCCGAACACCATTGCCTGCACGTTGACCGCTGTCCCGACTAGGCCACGGATCTGGTTCAACTGCCGGTATTTTATCGCCCTTGGGTTGTTCCAGGAATTGAACACTGCCCCAACCGCCCCCCACAGCTGTTCCATCGGGTCCTGTGGGAAATCTACCCCGAGCCTGTCCTTGATCAATCCCTTGAACAGTTCAACGAGTCTCTCCAAATCTGCCTCCACAAGCTCGGTGTCAAGCTCTACCCCCTGGTCCTCTTTCAGGGAGGCAATGACGTCCTCGAACGGATCGGTATCGGATTCACCCTCAGGCCTCAGGCCGAGCACTACATCCCCGTACATCTGGAGGAGTCGCCGGTAGGAGTCGTAGGCGAAGCGGGAATTACCAGTCTGTTCGATCACGCCCTGCACTGTCCGATCCGTCAGCCCTAGATTGAGGACGGTGTCCATCATTCCCGGCATGGATACCGCAGCACCAGAACGGACGGAGACAAGCAATGGAGAATCGCTGTCTCCGAACCGTCGCCCTGTCTCTTTCTCCAGCCGGGCCAGGTTTGCCTCCACCTGTTCCCGCATCCCTTGGGGATAGCTATGGTCGTTTTCCTGATAATATCTGCATACCTCGGCGGATATGGTGAATCCAGGTGGAACAGGTATGCCGAGGCTGGCCATCTCTGCCAGGTTTGCCCCCTTCCCTCCGAGGATCTCCTTCATTGAGGCAGAACCCTCACTCTCACCTTTACTGAAAAAATATACGTATTTCATTAAAACCTCCGTAAGTTTTCCTGTACTTGTTTAGCGTCCTGGTTCGCCATTGATCCCGAATCCTTTATATAATTTATTCGTGCCATTCGTGATTCCATCATAATCCTAAACTCTAACTACATATCACGAATTTCACGAATTAACTGATCACGAATCCCACAAATTATTCGTGCAATTCGTCCATTTGTGATTTTCCTCTGGCCCAGACGCTAACCACACACGTTTCTCTGTCGGGATTACAAAAGCCTCATTCCTGGCTACAGCTTACGTAGAAAAGAGGGCATCGACAAATTGCTCAGGGTAGAATTCGTGCAGGTCATCCTCCCTTTCCCCTACACCGATGTATTTCACCGGGAGTTTCAACCCCTCCCACACAGCGACCACCACGCCCCCTTTTGCCGTACCATCCAGTTTGGTAAGGACAATCCCGGTTAGATCGATCGCCGCATGAAACAGCCTTGCCTGAGAGATTCCATTCTGGCCAACCGTGGCATCGAGGACAAGCAACCTCTCATCTGACCCCCGCCCCAACCTCTTCTTGACCGTGCGCTCGATCTTTCGCAGCTCTTCCATGAGATTGTGGTCGGTCTGTAGCCGGCCCGCTGTGTCGATGAACAAGGCCCCACCTACCCGCTGTGCATGTTCGATCGCATCGAAGACAACAGCTGCTGGATCGGCACCAGGACGCTGCTTGATCAGATCAGCGTCGACCCGTCCCGCCCAGGCGGCGAGCTGCTCGATTGCGGCCGCACGGAAGGTGTCAGCAGCGGCAAAGGTGATAGGGATATCGGGGTTATCCTCACGCAGATGAGCGGCGAGTTTGGCGATCGTCGTCGTCTTGCCCGAGCCATTGACGCCAGCAACGTGGATCACTGTAGGCCCAGCGTCGTCCCGCAGACTGAGCACCCCGGCGCAGCCGGTCAATCGCTGGATAAGCCCCGCTCGCAGGGCTGCCAGTACGCCCTCTTCGCTCGTCGGGCTGGACTCATTGAGCCCCTCCACCAGCTTCATCGCCGCCTGAGCCCCCACGTCACCGGCGATGAGAATCTCCTCGATCTCCTCCAGTTCCGTTTGCCCCAACCTTCCCCCGGCCTCAAGAACCCGCTCGATGGAGGAGGTCAACCTGGCCCTGGTCCGACTCAGCCCGTCCCGTAAACGGTCAACCCAGGCCATCACATCTCCTCTGGGGCGGACATCCCCATTATCTCCAGACTACGGTGCAAGACATTTTGTATGGCATAGACCAATGCCAGTCGGGCTCGGGTCAGGGCAACATCCTCCCCGAGGACACGATATTTACTGTAGTAGGTATGAAATGCACTGGCAAGCCCCAGGGTGTAGTCCGCGAGCAGGTGCGGGGCAAATTCCAGTGCGGCCTTTTTTATCACGGCGGGAAAGCGATCGAGCCGTTTGATCAGGTCAAGCTCAGGCGGTTCCCGAAGTAGTGAAAGGTCGCTCTTTTCCGGCTCAGTAGTTTGAGAGTCCCCTCGACGAAATATCGATGCGATCCGGGTATGCGCGTACTGAATGTAATAGGCCGGGTTTTCCAATGACTGGGCCCGTGCCAATTCGAGGTCGAACTCCAGGTGGCTCTCGGGCTTGCGGGCGATCATGAAGTAACGGACCACATCAGGGCCAATCCACTCCACCAATGCCCGTAGTGAGATAAATCTACCCGCCCGGGTCGACATGCGTGCGGTCTGTTTCCCCTGTTTTATACTGACAAACTGGTGTACTGCATAATCGAGGAATTCCTCGGGAAGCCCGAGGATGCGTAGGCCCGCCTTTACACACGACTGTTCCACCTGGTGATCAGCACCCTGTACGTCGATCACCCGCTCAAAACCACGGCGGTATTTGTCGATGTGGTAGGCGATGTCAACCATGAGGTAGGTCGCACGTTTATCATTGCGGATAAGCACAGAATCCTTAATCCCCCCATTATCCTCCGCCCTAAGCCAGACCGCGCCGTCCTTCTCGTACACGCCGCCCCGCTCACGGAGCCGGTCAAGCACCTTGTCAATCTCACCTCGCTCATGCAGCGTGGACTCACTGAACCAGTTATTGAACTTTACCCCTAGCTGAGCAAGATCGTCCTTGATCATTTTTGTGATTCGTCTTACAGCTTCTGTGCGGAAAAAATCTTTTGATTTAGAAAAGTCTATTACATCGATTTCGTGATTTTCGCTCGCTAAGTCACGAGCAATGTCAATCAAATAGGGACCAGCATAACCATCTACAGGAATTTCCGCTTTTTTTAGGACCTTTTGTTCAAGATACCGTTCATATAGTGATTCAGCCAACAGATCGATCTGACGTCCCTCATCGTTGAAGTAGTATTCGCGCGTCACCTCGTAGCCTAGCGCAGAGTAAAGGGTCGCCAACACATCCCCGAGGACAGCCTGGCGGCCGTGCCCAACCGTAAGCGGACCAGTAGGATTTGAGCTGACAAACTCGATCTGAAGTGATTTTCCGCCCCCGATGTCCGCCTCGCCAAACCGGTCTCCGGCCCGCAAGATACCCCGCAATGCTGACTGAATCTCCCCTTCTCGCAGGAAGAAATTGATGAACCCTGGCCCGGCAATCTCCACATTGGCAAAGTTTCCCCCGGGCAGCGCATCGACGATGCGGGCCGCCAGCTCACGCGGATGAATCCCCACCTGCTTGGCCCCGACAAGGGCAAGATTGGTAGAGAAATCCCCGTGTTCTGGCCGGGTAGCCGGTTGAACCTCCGCCTCAACCTCGGGAAATCCAAGGCCATTCCACGTCTCAACAAGAGAATGTCTAACGAAATTTTCTAGCATAAGCTAAAAAGGAAAGGGGTTTTGATTATTTCTCGATTATGAACCGAATTCCCGTCTTTTCTTCGCCCGCGATCTCAAGCTCTATGAACCCTGGGATGGCCTTGATCGAGGTCTCTTCGTCCTTTTCCACTAACCGCCTGGCAATCGCAATCGCCTTCACAGATTGATTGACCGCACCCGCCCCTATAGCGCGCAGCTCTACAACCCCGTCCTCTTCCAGGGCACCAGCGATCGCACCGGCCACAGAATTTGGGTTTGAACGAGACGCAACCTTCAGTATCTCCATGACTGTCCTCCTATCAAATCTTTCGACGACATGCGTCCAAACCCTTATAATTCCAGTATAGCAGGGAGCCCTTCCCCTGTCAAAGATCTGGGTATCGGTATAATGTAAAGGATGCGTAAACAGCGGTCCTGGCGAAAAATGCTGCACAGTCCCATCGGCGGGGTAATCACTGCCCTAATTATCTCTGCAGTGGGAATAGGACTTGCCATTATCATCAGCGCCTATGTCATCGGGCCCTTGACCACCCCTGAAAAGCGTGGGACCGTCACCTACCAAGATGATTACTTTCGCCTTCATTACAAGCGGGGATCTTCAGCACGGGCGGAACACCGGACCCTTGCGCTTGCCCTGAAACAAGAACTTGACGGGTTAGTTCAACTACTTCAAGTTGATCTAAACCTCCTCCCCGCCCCGATCGATGTCTTCGTTCATGACGACATCATGGCTATGCAAACCTCCATCCGCCTACGCAAAAGCCCCCTATCCAGCACAGTGTATTCCGCCCCCATCGATCTCCTGGCGGGAGAGGACCCACGTGGTCGACTGGCCGAGCTTGTGCTTGCGTTTGGCTGGGGAGAGTGCGGATCGCAGATCCTGCAGACAGGAATAAGGCTGTACGCAGCTGAGCCTGGACGTAACTTCCATGCCATCGTTGCGGCACTCCCGGACCGGATGTTTCTCTCCCTCCCTGAGCTCATCCGACTCGAAGAGATAGGGCGATTCCCGCGCAGTTTATATCAACGCTTTGACTCACCATATTCCCCCGCCATGGTCGGCTCGTTTGTCGATCTATCCCACATGCGCGTGGAGATATCTCCAGCGGATATCGCCCTCCTGGAGGCGGCATCGTTCGTCCAATTCTTGATTGAAAAGTGCGGGATGCAGGCACTAAAAGGGGCGTGGGAAGCAGGGATAGCAGGACAGCTACCGGAACAACTGAGCCTGAATTCAATCGCCCAGCTTGGATCAACATGGCGGGGGGTCGCGGTGAACCAAGGTAAAGATTCACCAGATTTTCCCTACCTATGTGCCTACTACCTGTTGAAAAACGGGGACCCTGACGCCGCTTACGAGAGGACGAGCAGCTGGGCTGTCCCCTCCCTCTCCGAGCAGGAATCCCTTTTGGCGGCACGCTGTGCCCTCACCGTGGGGGCGATCACGGATGTCGACCAGTTGGTTCAGCATCTCTCAAACAGGGAAAAAAGGGACGAGTTTAAATGGATGCTGCCACAATTCGATGAATGGGGCGAAATGACGGACCCGAGACTGCGAATCTTCGCCCCGGTAGGATCGCTCCAGCGGCTTCTATCGATTGCCGAAGAGACCTACAATTCAATTGTTAAACGGCTCGACCTCTCCTCCGATAGCCTCCCAGAGAGGATCACCCTGTTTGTCTATCCAGACGAGGCGGCACGTGCCCGTGGGGCTCTACTCCTGCCCGACAGCGCCACGTTGCAACTCGTGGAGGATGATGATTTGGGCTACCGCCTCTGCGAGTTTATCCCCACCTATGCCTGGGGAAAAAATACCTATTCCAAGCTCCTGTGGGCCGGGCTTGCCGTTGCCCTATCGCGGGATGAGGAACTTCTTGCGGAACAGGGACGTCAGCTGCGTTGTACCGAGGAATGGGTTCCTTTGTCCTCGATCGATTTTGGTGTGGCCGAGCAAGAGACAGTCGAGGTGGAGGCCGGGCTTCTCCTTCATTATCTCCTTGAGACCTTCGGACCTCAAACCGTCCGCTCTATATGGACAGCCACCTCTTCACTTGATCGTTACCTGTCAGTCGACACAGCCCTGCAGGAGATCTGTGGGACCACCCGAGACGAAATAGAAAAAGCCCTTTTCTCCTCCATCCTGCGCTGCAATTGACTGACAACAAAAGTTACTGTACTATGATGATTGTTTAAAGGGCTGTTCACTAATCTGTTGCGGATGGGAGGTGATATTACAATAAGCAGGTTTCAAGACGCAATAGGTGAAACACAATAAGGAGGTAGAAACATGAATTTTTCTGGATTGCGGGTGTTTACCCTGGTTATTTGCGCAGCAACTCTATTTTCGCTGGTCGGGATGGGCCATACAGTGGCGGAGCTTGAGGCGATTGCCACGGATGAGTTCGTCCCGGAGATCAGTGCCGCTGCTGGAATCGCCCTTGCCAGCGACTATGCGGAGAGCAAGACAACAGCGGAGCTGGAGACCTTGGCCGCAACCGGTGCGACGATCGGTCTCCGTACCGCGGCGAGTCAGGCGCTCTCCATCGTCTACCGGGATAAGACCGAGGAAGAACTGACATCGATACTGACCGGAACGGCTGATCCGATGATCCGGGCAGCCGCGATTGGTCCCATACAGGAATACCTCATCACCACCACGAGTGAGGAGGAGGATTTTGTCCTAAGCGATTACCTGAAGGAGCTGGCTACAACGGGTGAGACCCACGAGATGAGGCTCGCCGCGGCCAAGGCCTATTACTTCGTAACACGGGGGGACCTGGAAGCCACATCCCTTGCCGAGCAGGCAAGAGAAAACGACAGCGAGGAGCTCGCCTACGCTGCCGGTGCCGCCCTTGCCGGGTTCTATCTTTCGTTTAACCCAAAGACACAGGCGGAACTGGAGGAGCTGGCAATAAATGGCGAAAGCGAGGGCCTGCGCGTAGCTGGTGGCATTGCGCTCGGAACGCTTCTCATAAATTCGGACCTGACGGCCCAAGACTTGCAAAACACCCTCCTCTCTATCACAGGGACGAAGAGTGCTGAGTATCGCGAGGCGTATAAAGCGGCGTTGACAAAGCGGTTTAGCTCCTGAGTAACCTAACGATTAATTAAGGAGGATAAAATGAAAAAATTATTAATTATCGCAGCAGGCCTGCTGCTCGTGCTTTCCGCATCTGCCGTCACCCTGGGAGAAGGGTATGAGGCGATGCCGGCCGATGCCAAGATCATCCCGCTTGGAGAGGCGGAAACGGCATATGAGAACTTAGAGCCAGGGGTAGAGGGCGGGACTTTCTACATCGCCAGCATCAGTAACCCCAAGAAGTGGAATGACGTGACCGCGCACGAGACCAGCACCACCCAGTACACGCATCAGATGTTCAGGGGATTGACGGACATCAATCCTGTAACCGGGGCGCTTGAGCCGGAACTGGCCAAATCCTGGGAGATCTCCGAGGACGGGCTCGTGATTACCTTCCACCTGCGGGAGGGGATCAAGTGGTCCGATGGAGTACCGTTCACCGCGGACGACGTCCTATTCACCTACAATGACCTCATCTTCAAC
>JAYEMK010000030.1:0-10712 GCA_034718095.1 Candidatus Bipolaricaulota bacterium
CCATTTTCAGCCAAAAATCCAGGTTTCAATTATTTTACCGCCTCGGGGGGTGTAGTATCTAAAAACGGGATTACTACACCCCCCAGGGATGCAAAGCTCGCTGAGATCAAACATTGGTGTTTCTATACCGGATGTTCCCCCGGGGCAAAACAAGAAAGTCTTTTCTGAACAGGACATTCTCCTGTTTTCTATGTATTTGTAGCCACTAATCATAGACAACTATCGCTTGACATTCGTGTGTTGTTACGGTATAATGTACTCACTATGTACGTGGATAAGTCAACTGTGCGCTCACCCAGTGGTAAGGCCTACACCCGTTACCTGCTGAGGGAATCATACCGGGAGGGGAAAAAGGTCAAGCACCGTACAATTGCCAACCTTTCCCGCTGTAAGCCCGAGGAGATCGAGGCGATCCGCCTGGCCCTGCGTCACAAGCAGGATCTAACAGAACTGATCAATGTCAAGGACGACCTTCACCTCGAGCAAGGACCCTCCGTTGGGGCTGTCTGGGCCATATTCGACGTTGCGCGGCGATTGGGGATCACGGATGTCCTTGGGGCCTCCCGTGCCGGCAAGCTGGCGCTGTGGCAGGTGATCGCCCGGGTGATCGATCAAGGATCACGGCTCTCAGCAGTACGCTTAGCTGGATCACATGCCGCATGCGACATCCTGGACCTTAAAAAGTTCAACGAAGACGACTTGTACGACAACCTTGATTGGCTGAGCGAGAATCAGTCAAGGATTGAGGACCGCCTGTTTGCGAGGAGGAATGGGAAGAAAGTTGACAAGGGCGATCAGCAGTTGTTCCTGTACGATGTCACGTCAAGTTACCTGGAAGGCACAGAGAACGCCTTTGGTGCATTTGGATACAACCGGGACAAAAAGAAGGGCAAGCAGCAGATTGTAATTGGTCTTTTGTGCGATGATAGGGGCACACCTTTATCCGTCGAGGTATTCCCCGGTAATACAAAGGACACAGCCACCTTCGGTTCACAGGTGCGCAAGGTAGCAGAACGCTTTGGTGGTGGCGAGGTCACCTTTGTGGGGGATCGGGGGATGATCAAGTCGAAACAGATGGAGGGGCTTAACAAAGAGGGGTTCCACTACATAACAGCGATCACCAAACCACAGATAAGGAAGCTGTTGAAGACGGGCAGGATTCAGATGAGCCTGTTTGATCAACCCCTGGCTGAGATAGAGACTGGGGAAGGTATTCGCTATGTTCTTCGCCGCAATCCGATCCGGGCAGCAGAGATGGCGCAATCACGGCAAGAGAGACTGCGATCAGTGCAGAAGGAGGTTGAGAAACAGAACCTCTATCTAGCCGAGCATTCACGGGCGCGTGTTGCAGTAGCTAGCCGTAAGGTAGAGGAGAAGATCGAGCAGTTGGAGCTAACAGGGTGGTTAAGCGAGAAGACGAGAGGTCGGGAGATCTCACTTGAAAAAGACGGCGATGCATTGGCTGAGGAGAGTAAACTTGACGGGTGCTATGTCCTGAAGACTGATCTTGACAAGGAGGTAGCATCGAAGGAGACGATCCACAACCGCTACAAGGATTTAGCATTGGTAGAGAAGGCATTCCGTACGAGTAAAACAGTTGAGCTTAAGGTGCGGCCTGTCCACGTGCGGACAGCCTCACACACCCGCGGACATGTATTTGTGGTGATGCTTTCCTACCTGATCATTGCTGAGCTGGCACGCTGCTGGCAAGATCTTGAGGTAACGGTAAACGAAGGGATCAAGCAACTTGATACGCTCTGTGCTACACAGCTTTTGATCAAAGAAAAAGTTCGTTTAAATCAGATTCCCCGACCGCGTGTCTTCATCCAGCAGCTGCTCAAGGCCGCCCATGTTACCTTGCCTGAGTTTCTCCCGAGCAAGGGTATACGTGTGACCACTAAAAAGAAGCTATCAAAACGTCGCAAGAAACGTTAATTCATGGGCCTTTGCTGCAATACAGGGCTATCGCTACACGGGGGAACATCCGTTATACATCCTTGGCGGTCTTTTAGTGAGCAAAGTGAACGGGCGAGAAAATTCTAGCCCCTAGCGTTTCACGAAAACCTTGCCCTGGATGATCTTGTTGGCAGGCCTACCGTGGATCATTGTCTCCCTGGCAAACTCCTGCCCACAGTTGGGACACCGCAGGTCCCCGTTTGTGTGATCTTCAATAATCCTATCCTTATAGCATTTTACCAGATGCCCAGGCCCTGCCTTGTGGTATTTGTAAAGCAGGCTACGGCAGTTTGAACAATAGACCTTGATGGTATGAAATTTTCTCTTTTGCCCCATATAGCTTTAACCATTATAGATTAACCAATCTTTTTCCCGCAAGGTCTGCCCCATCGATTAAGACTACGGACTGCCAGACTTGGAAATCAGTGCCACAACTGCTAGGATCTATCTGGTGATAAAAATAGCGTTTTTACAATCGATCGTCTATAAAAGTGCCGTGTGGCAATGGCTCCTCGCCGCGGCCATTGTTATTTTTACCGTTTTGTTCTTAAGGCTCATCCGGGGGATCGGGGCCCGCCGTCTGCGCCGATTGAACCGAAGAACTGGCGGCTATATCGGCAATCTCCTCGCCGATCTCCTCGAACGCACGTACTTGCTGTTCATATTGTTAATAGCGGTATACCTGGGGTCGCTCGCCCTCACCCTTCCTCAGGCTGCGGGCAAGACAATAGTCACATTGGCCGTCCTTGCCTCACTGATTCAACTAGGGGTGTGGGGGAGTTCATTGATTGCGGCGTTAATTTCCCGGCATATGCGGCGAAGGCTGCAGGAGGATGCGGCTACCGCCACCACGATCTCCGCGTTGGGGTTGCTCGGGAAGATCGTCCTATGGACGATATTACTGCTTCTCTTCCTCTCCAACCTCGGGTATGATCTATCAGCACTTATCGCCGGGCTCGGAATCGGCGGTATCGCGGTGGCATTGGCGCTGCAGAACATACTGCGCGATCTTTTCGCCTCTTTGTCGATCGTTATCGATAAGCCATTTGTAATCGGCGATTTTGTCATCGTGGGGGAATATCTCGGCACGGTTGAAAACATCGGGCTCAAGACAACGCGCATCCGCAGTCTATCCGGTGAACAGCTCATCTTTGCGAACGGCGATCTACTGAATAGCAGGATCAGAAATTACAAACGCATGGCTGAACGTCGTATCGCATTCTCCATCGGGGTCACCTACGGCACCCCGTACGAAAAGCTGCAGGCCATTCCGGGGATGATAAGGGAGATTATCGACTCCCAGGAAAAAACACGGTTCGATCGAGCACATTTCAAGGAGTATGGGGATTTCTCTCTAGACTTCGAGATCGTCTACTATGTCCTGGTCCCCGATTATAACGTTTATATGGACATGCAGCAGGAGATAAACATGGAGCTATACCGCCGTTTCGAGGAAGAGGGAATAGAGTTCGCCTACCCGACACAGACACTGTACATAAACAGAAGATTGGATCCCTCGCCTAAAATGGAGGATGACGAGACAGGGCTACCCGATAATGCGTAATGTACGCAGTCTGTTCAGTGCAGCTGCAAGCTCGAAACGCCTCGGTGCGGTAATGTCCCCGTAACGGAAGGGAAGGAACCACCACATATCTTCGTGTTCTATCCGTTTCTTCAGGAATGAGGTGAGTTCAGCAATTGTCCCATCGGGTGGTAGCCCCTGCCTATGTTCAGCCAGATATACCAGGAGATAGGCGATCGCCCGCACCTGGCCAGGCTCGGCAATCTGATGTATTCGAGACAGATCAATTGTAGATTTACCCAATCGAAGCGAGTTGTTGGAGGCGCGGATCTTGATTCTCCCTTTGCGGGTACGCGGACGTATGCTGCTGAGATCCGGCCTGCGGGGACGAATGGTACCAAGCTGTGTTTTTTCATTCCTGGTCCGCGTTTGCTCAAGCCGATTGGCTATCTCTTTTGCCCTCGCAGTGACCTCGTGTGGCCGGTAGGCATCCATCATGATCACCGTATCTGCCACCTCGAAGTAATCCCCTGATCCACCCATTACAAGGATGGTGGAGACCCCGTATTTCTCGTAGAGCTGCCGTACCCTATCGATGAAAGGGGTGATCGGCTCCTTGGCCTTGACCACCAGCTCCTGCATGCGTTGATCCCTGATCATAAAGTTTGTCGCTGAGGTGTCCTCATCGACCAGGAGGAGGGTGGCACGGACCTCCAGCGCCTCCGCTATGTTCGCCGCCTGCGAGGTTGAGCCGGAGGCGTTGTCGGATAGAAAACAGCGGGTGTCCGTCCCATCGGGGAGCCCACGAATAAACGGGGATAGATCGGTTTTAGCGACAAAACGACCGTCCTCCGAGCGGATGAGGACCGCGGCGTCGGTTGTTACTACACATTCACGCCCGTCACCGGGGATGTGATTGTACACCCCCTGCGCCAGAGCCGATAACAGGGTAGATTTTCCGTGATAGCCGCCACCGACGATCAGTGTGACCCCAGCTGGAATCCTCATCCCCCTGATCGGACCTGCATTTGGACGGTTGAGGGTTATTGTGAGCGACGGTGGGGGGACAAATGGGATCACATTTTCATGCCGGGGGAGATCAGATACGCCGGATCGGCGTGGCAGGATGGCCCCGGCAGCTACGAAGGCAACCAGATTGTTTTCTTGAAGCTGTTTCCTAAGGGCGGTTGCGTCTTCACCGCATTCTACATGGACTCCTAGCGATTGTTGGTCCAGATTGGCGTAGATAAGGGCACGCTCGACCACGGTTGGGAGTTCGGTGAGAAGCATCTGCTCTGCCTGTCGGCCCAGTACCCTGCGGCCGGCCGCAGGAAGCCCACAGGAAACGACCGCCTCCACATGCTTTTCGTTTATAGAGACCGAGGTACGGGGGAGGATGCACTGCCCGAAGTCAACTACAGAGAACCTACCAGAATGTCCGGAGCCTCGCTTCCCTTTCGTGCTGCGGGCCAGTTCAGCGGCTAGCCGGCGTGTGATTGCATCCTCCAGGGCTATTCTGCGGGGACGGTTTCGCCACAGTGACTTTGGAAAATCCGCTACCGTCTGAGGAACGCGGATACGAAGCCTGCTCGGGGCTGCGAATGGGTCACCCTGCACATGGTCGATGAAAAGCTCAAAGTTGGAAAAGCCCCATCTCCCCTTTGTCCGCTTATAGGCGCCATACCCTGATCGATCGATCCCTCTAAGGCACGAGCGCAAATCTTGCCGGGTCCCCATTCTGGGATAACATTCTATTGTGGCTGCCATGTTTCAGCAACCCTGGCCCTGGAAGGATACGCCCCCATCGACGAATATCTTACGAGACGTTTTGGAGGTAGAGATGGATAACCCTGAAATCATGGGGGCACGGGTCCTAAAACAGGCAACAGAGATCCTACGTTCTGGCCCGATCTGTGATGATTGCCTTGGGCGGGCATTTGCCGGGCTGGGACACGGGCTCACCAACCGTACACGGGGAAAATCGCTGCGCACATTACTTATGATGCTCGGCGTCCCAGAAAAGGATGGACAATGCTGGGTATGTGGTGGGGTCTTCTCCAGAATTGAGTCGTTGGCCGCACGTGCTGTCTCACAGGCTGAGGGGATCGAGTACGAGACCTATCTATTCGGGACAAAAATCACAACCCGGCTTGAACAGACGGAGGGTTTATTCAATGAAAAATTTGACACGGGCCAGCACGAGTCGCTCAAACATGCGTTAAACCGCGCCCTGGGAAAGGCATTCGAGCGACAGATAGGGCATGGCACTGTCGACTTTAACCGACCGCATTTGAACTTTACCATCGACCTTACCAGGGATGAGATAAACCTGAGGGTGCGCCCCGTGTACATCTACGGCCGGTACTGTAAGCTCACGCGCGGCATTCCGCAAACACATTGGCCCTGCCGTCACTGCAAAGGAAAGGGATGTGATATGTGTCACGGCACAGGAAAACAGTATCCAGAATCGGTAGAAGAGCTTATCGCTACACCATTGCTGGCCGCGACGGGGGCGAAGAAGGCAACACTACATGGTGCCGGGCGTGAGGATATAGATGCCAGGATGCTTGGTGACGGACGGCCTTTCGTTCTCGAGCTACGCGCCCCTGTTTATCGCACCCTCGAACTTGAGCCACTGCAGCGGGAGATCAACACCACCACCTCCGACAAGGTAAAGGTACACGGGCTGAGGTTCGTCGAGCGTGACACCGTAGCCCGAATCAAACAACAGCGGGCGGACAAGACCTATCGGGCCCTGGTCCAGTTTGCCGCCGATGTCGACAAAAAAGCGCTTACCGGTGCAGTGACTGGCCTTATCGGGACTATCAACCAACGGACCCCCCTGAGGGTGGCACATCGCCGTGCCGATCTTGTCCGCCAACGCCGTGTTTTGGACGCAGAGGGAGCCCTCCTGTCACCAAGGCAGGCCGAGGTCAGGATCCGCGGAGAAGGGGGCCTTTACATAAAGGAGCTCATCTCCGGTGACAACGGGCGTACCCAGCCCAGTTTGGCTGATTTGCTTGGCACTCAAACACAGGTTCTCGAGCTAGATGTGCTCTCTGTTTCCGTGGATTACCAGCCTGATTGATGGGGTTTTACATATCGCCTTTTATGTCGTAAAGTGTAGGCGGTGAAAATGATGGCAGAGCAGAGTCAGGGAAGAACAACTACAGATTCAACAGGGCCCGCATCATTAACCCATGACGCCCTACAGATATACTTTCGTGAGATCTCACATCTTCCTGTTCTATCGGCTCAAATCGAAAAGAGGCTGGCCTATAAGATGGAGGCAGGGGTCAATGGGGCACGCGAGCGACTGATTCTCTCCAACCTTCGCCTGGTGGTCAAGATCGCGCAGGAGTATACGGACTCCGGGCTACCCCTCATCGACCTTATCCAGGAGGGCAATGTAGGTCTGATAGAGGCCGTTGATCGCTTCAATGTGAGGCGTGGGTACAGGCTGAGCACCTATGCCGGCTGGTGGATACGACGTGCCATTCGTAATGCGATCACCGCCCATTCCAGAATGATCCGCATCCCCGACTATCTATTCCGCGCCCTGCGTAAGCTCAAAAAACTGCGCGATATATCAAATGGTAAACAACTTAGCAACCAGGAGGTAACCAAAATAATCGGCGTCTCAGCCGAACGCGTGCAACAAATCGAGGCGCAGATCAACAGGATGATCTCCCTGGACCAACTGGTCGATGAGGAAAGCGACGAGACCCTGGAGGATCAGGTGGCCGACACGGAGGGCCCCTCGCCGGAGAAGGAGGCGCTCAGGCTCCTGTTCCGCGACAAAATGGAGGGTATCCTCCAGCACATACCGAGCCGACAGGCGTTCGCACTGCGCCTACACTACGGACTGGAGGATGGGGTCCCCTACAATCTGGCACAGGTGGGGCAGATTATGAAGGTGAGTCGCGAACGTGCCCGCCAGCTTGTAAACCAAGGGCAATCTCACCTAAAGGAGCAGGTGGGACACCGCACACTCGATTCCTTCCGCGCCCTGCTCAGCGAGTAGACCTACGACGGCGAAGTTGGCCACAGCCGGCCTGAATCTCCCCCCCTTTACTGAGGCGAACTGTCGTCGAGATATGTGCCTTCTTTAGCTCAGCGGCAAATGCCGTGATTTGCCCCGGTGTACTGGTGCGATATGGCGAATCGAAAACTGGATTCAGCGGGATCAAATTCACGTGACACAGACTGCCACCGATCAACTCGACGAGTTCCCGGGCATGGCGAAGGGTATCGTTTATCCCCAGGATCAGAACATATTCGTAGGTTATTCTGCGGTGGGTAACGTTTATGTATTCTCTGCAGGCATTAAGCAAAGTCGAAAGCGGATAGAGACGGTTGGTGGGGATAAGCTCATCTCTCAGGGTGTCGTTCGCCGCATGCAGGGATACGGCCAGGTTGACCTGCAATCCCTCATCAGTTAGCCTTTCGATCCCCGGCACAATCCCCACCGTAGACACGGTAAACCGGCGCGCACCAAGGGAAAACCCCGCCTCGTCGTTCAGGATCCGGATCGAGTACAGGCTCGCTTCGTAATTCAAAAATGGCTCCCCCATTCCCATATAGACTACATTTGAGAGCCGCATCCCCTGCTTTCTGAGCCCTCGCTCTACGTGAAGAACCTGCCCTACGATCTCCCCTGGGGAGAGATTGCGGGTGAATCCTGACTTGCCGGTGGCGCAGAAGCTGCAACCGATGGGGCAACCGACCTGAGTAGAGATGCAGGCAGTGTTGCGGCCCTTATACTGCATGAGCACGGTCTCGATCATCGCATCATCGTGGAGGCGAAACAGGATCTTTCTCGTCTTTTTATCCTGACTTATCAGCTCATCCACCGCTTGCAGTTCACTAAGGGGTAGTTTTTCTGCCAATGATTTTCTAAGTGATACCGGCAGTGTGGTTATGTGGGAGTAGTCTGGGACAAGCTCGCGGTAGACGGCTTGCCAGATCTGCAGGGCACGGAACCGTGATTTCCCTTGTCGCTCTAACAGCCGGGTCAGCGCGTGGCGGTCAAGATCCACCAGGCAGCGCTCAGTCATCTTCCCCACTGATGGACAAGAGCCCCCGTGTACTAAGAGGAATGCTTCGGATCTCCTCGCGTAAAGACTCGATCTCGCCACGGATATCCTGTTTCATGGTACCCAAAGGGTGACGTTGAAAAGAGAGATTGTCAAGTCCTTAAGTGAACAGTGTTGTATGTCAATTTAACGGTTAGTAAAATTGCATAGTAGCCAAAAAACTGGAGGCCTATATGAAGTTAACCTTCTGCGGTGCAGCAAAGACGGTTACCGGTTCCTGCCATCTGGTGGAGACAAATGGACTGAAAATATTGCTGGATTGTGGCCTGTTTCAAGGGTCTAGGGAGATAGAGGAACGAAATCGGCAGGCTTTTCCTTTCGCCCCAGATGAGATCGACTTTGTCCTCCTCTCCCATGCACATCTGGATCATGTCGGTCGCATCCCAATCCTTGTCAGGCGTGGCTTCAGGGGCCAGGTTATCACAACCTTGCCCACAATAGATATCGCCAAGGTCATTCTAACGGATTCAGCCCACATCCAGGTTGAGGAAGCGGCCTACCGGGCGCGCAAGGCCCGCCGCCATGGGGACAAGGCCCGTCCGCCCCTCTACGACGTCGGTGACGTTCTGGATAGCCTCAGTGCCTTTCGCGATTCGGTCGATTATGAAGCCCCGATTGCCCTTAAGGATGACGTTGATGTGATCTTTCACGAGGCTGGCCACATCCTTGGTTCAGCGGCGATTGAATTGCGCACAGCAGGAAAGACGCTTCTCTACAGCGGAGATTTGGGGAACCGACATCGCCCAATCGTCCGCGATCCAGCTCCCCCACCGCGTGCCGATGCCGTACTTATCGAATCTACCTATGGTGATCGTGACCATCGCTCGATGGATGAGTCGGTTGCCGAACTGAGGGGGGCGGTGCGAACGGTGATTGGCCGCGGCGGCAATCTTCTTATCCCCTCGTTCGCCCTGGAGCGGACCCAGGAGATCCTGTACGAACTCTTCCTCATGTGGCAGGAAGGGGGACTTCCACAATGTGATATCTACCTCGATAGTCCACTTGCCATTGCCACCACGCGCATTTTTTCCCGTTACCCTGAGTACTTTGATAGTGAGGGACAGGAGGTCTTTTCCCATTCCCCAACCCCATTTGACTTTCCCCCTCTCAGTTATTCTCAGACCACATTGGAATCAAGGCAGATAAACGCACAACGTGGAGGGGCGATTATCATCGCCGGCAGCGGGATGTGCAGTGGGGGTCGAATTATCCATCACCTGAAGCACAATCTCTGGAGGGAAAAATCTGGTATCGTATTTGTCGGCTACCAGGCGCGGGGGACACTAGGTAGACAAATTATCGAAGGGGCAAACCGGGTCAAGATCTTCGGCGAAGAGATACAGGTACGGGCACAACGCTGGACAGTGAACGGATTCTCCGCTCATGCTGACCAGGGGATACTCCTTGATTGGCTGGGAAAGACTGAGGCGGAGAATATATTTCTCCTCCACGGCGAAGAGGAGTCATTAAATGGTTTCGCAGAAGCGATAGGAAATGAACTCTCCATGAAGCCCTACATTCCCTCATGGAAAGAGGCGGTTAAGATTTAGAGGGTGTTCTTTATTATATTAGGTGGGATATGTTTAGAGTGCAGGGGTATGATGGAATCACGAATGGACAAATGGCACGAATAAATTACACAAAGTATTCATGAAGTGTGTAATAAACAACGTACCGAATCGCTAAAACTGGAGTTGCCCCGCTTTTGCGGACAGTGTAGCAAAGAAGCTCTCGCACAGCGCATTGTCGTAGCAGTCCCCTACTGTTCCCATCGACGGATGCACACCGGCTTCCCGACACTTCTTGCCAAGGGCAATTGACGTGTACTGTGTCCCATGGTCTGAGTGATGGACTACCCCTTGGGGATGCCGCTGATAAATCGCCATCTCCAGCGCCTCCAACACCAACTCTGTCCTCAGATTCCCTGCCATCGCCCAACCGACTACTCTGCGTCCAAACGCATCCAGAACAACCGCCAGGTAGAGAAACCCAGCTCGCGACGGGATGTAGGTGATGTCAGCCACCCACAGTTTGTCAGGGGCGTCACTGGCGAATTCCCGCTCCACCAGATCCGGTGCTGACTCTGCCTCTACATTGCGACTCGTCGTCTTTCGCTGGCGACGACGTGTGACCCCTTT
>JAYEMK010000031.1:0-5605 GCA_034718095.1 Candidatus Bipolaricaulota bacterium
CATTCTTCGTGTCCTTCGTGCTCTTCGTGGTGAATTGTTTTGGCTCTTCGTCGTTTCGGGTGGGTAGCATTTCCTCGTTGGTTGTTTACTACCACAGCAGACAATAGGGTTCACACTCCAGATTTTTCACCACGAAGGACACGAAGAGCACGAAGGCTTCATAGGTTGATTCCAACAATCCTGGGCCCAGTTGTCGGTGCACCTCAATCGCACAACCAATCACCCGATTTGATAGCTCATCGAACTCCATTCTTCGTGTCCTTCGTGCTCTTCGTGGTACATTCTTGGCGGCATCCATCCGAACTCAACTCCAAGTTACCCACTCAAAACGATAAGGGACCGAATTTCTCTATTCGTGTCATTCGTGTTTTCCTCTGGCCTGGAGGCTAACCATACTCCCTGGAACCAGTCGAGATCAATAAAGCCGTCTTTAGCGCAAGGTTTTCAGCTGGAGGAGGGGGACTTAGCTATCCCATGCGACGCCAGGGCACGTTCAATCTATCCCGGTAGTGCAGGCAGGCCCAAAATCCTATTCCGATTGCGACCAGGGCTGGCCCCACTGACATCCCAACGACATTCCCCTTTGCAAGCCCTCGCCCGAGGACAGAAAGCCCCACAATCACGACCACCCAGCCCCACCTGCGGCCTAAAACCCTCATAAACCGAACCTCCTTGATCCCGCGGAGATTAACACAATATAAGACGAGGATTAACCATACCAAAAGGACTTTGGACCGATCAAGGCAGGCCGTACGTCTTCAGTCTAGGGCACTTAACGGAGAGATCACCGGTGATTCAGGCCGAGTTCAACAAAGTAATCATCTTAAAAACTCGACCTGAAAAAACCCTCAGCTGAAAATATCCACTGCAATTAAGGGACAGAGGAGACCACTATATCGCCGACAAATGGGGTGAAGGTCGGAGGCACTACCACCGCATAGGAGGCTTTCTCGCGGACCTCGACGATAATCAATTCACCCTTTATCCCAACCACGTCATAGGCGAGGATCGCCCCGGTGCCGGGATCGGTGACCAGGTTCTCCGTCTCCAACACCTGGAAGGAATCACCCTTGCTCACCCCGGCGTCGCTGCCGATGTTGATCGCGATCCGCCCATCAGAGAGAATGCGCGCGATCTGTCCCTCGCTCGATACGGTTGTCTCCGCTTGTTCTGCAGGAAGTGCCCCCCGTGCGGCAATCACTGTGGGAGCCACCTCCTCCATCCCCTTGATCAACCGAACGACGAGCTTGTTAAGCGCGCTGTTTGTTGCCTTACCGACTATCGTCTCATCGAACTGGGTGTCCCCCACCGTGATCTCCCCGATCAGGGGCATGACCTGTCCTGATCCCGGATTGATCTGAAAACTGACCGCAGCCACATAGGAGCTACCGGTCCACAGCTTAGCGATGTATGTCCCAGGCCCCACCTGCATATACGTGGAGTCCCGCTGATCCCAGAACCACTCACCACAACCACCGGGACTGACGAACTGCCAGCCCAGCCATCTTACAGGGGTTGACCCCTGATATATATCGACCCTATACCAGCCAGGGTTGCTATAACCGATATGCACAGTCTCACCCGTGTAGTAGAAAGGCTTATCCGCCCGCATGCCCCCGGTACAGACGTTGCTCGAGACCGGCTGCGAGAGGGAGACGATCTTACCAATATCCACCGAGAACCCGGTAGCCCCTTCCTCTTTCCCCTGGGCGGAGTACGCCCGCTCGATCTCTGAGCTGTAGACGTTCACCAATCGGGCGGACATGTCGACATCGACTGAGGCGCTACTCAGGCTCAGAAATCCCATACTAAAGGAGACCTGCTTAACATCAACCTTGGTTACCGCCCCCACGATCAACAAATCGGCCCCGAGGAGCCCCCCGGCGGTAGCCAGATCTCCCCTCACTGACGGGTTCAAGTCGCGCTCCCGTAGCACTTTCTCCAGCTCACTCCGCTCCAAAACACGGACCCCGCTGTTGACCAATCTTTCGATCAACTCATCGGCAACTCCCTCTCCCACGTTGATAAACCCTGAGCCACTATCATCCTCGAACCGCGCTACCGCCACCTTAAGATCAGCGAGTTGAGCGGTCGCGGCGGCAGGAAGAGGGACCTGTATCGTGGCTACACCACTGTTGTTTGTCTCATTTGTCTCGTCGATCCTATCAAACGGTTGATCGGCCTCCACCTCGATCATGTGCGTCCCCAGCTCGGCGGCCCAGCTTGCCTCAACAGTTTGGGAGCGGTTCACCTTAAGCCCAAATGGGATTACAGGAATACCGATTTGCTCTCCATCCAACAGAAATCTGACGTTAAATCTCCCCACAGCATCGCTGGTCCCTACATTCTCCACCGTGGCAGTGATGATAACCTCCTCACCAGCGGTGGGATTGAGGGTGGAGGGCGAGATGTCGGTGACGACCAGGTCCGGTTTGGCAAAAGCAAAGTTTACAACCAACAGCACGAGAATCAGTCCTATCAATGGAATCAAGCGTCTCATATTTCCTCCTTTTAGCTACATTAAATAGTCTACTATTATCTACACGGCAATTCATCATTAGTTTCGCGCCACGCGCAGACGGATCAAGCCACTATGAGCTGTGCACCCGAAGCAGCGGCAATGCCACCCCTGCAATCAAAGCAATCACCGTAAGGGCCGCCCCCACGCCCAACTGGTCCGCAAGGAACCCAATTAAAGGGGCAATCCCCGCCATGATCAGGGTACGGAGCTGGGTTTCAGCTGATAGCCCAGCGGCCATCGTGTGGTGAGGAATGAGCCCGGAGAGATAACCCACCATCATCGGTCTACGGACGTTCTGCAGGACGTAGAAGCCCAGAAAGGCAGCGAGGGCGACCCAATAGACAGCCCCCCAGCTGGACAGGCCGACGATGAGTAGAATGGCGATTCCAGCAAACAGGGTAACATTTACCGCAGCTGGAAGGGAAGTAAATTTACCCTGGACACTACTTGCATGGCTGGAGGCATAGCTTGTGGCAAGGTAGATAAGAAAGTAGAGAATCCCTACAACAACTGCAACCCGCTGATTATCTTGAAATGAGAGGAAAACCGGGAGGGCGAGGGCCTGGGACTCGAGGATCGGTTGCAGGTAGTCCTTGGTGGACTTGAATAGCGCATCGAATCCTGCCCCACTGAATAGACCCTTCAGGAGCGGTGGGTGGCCGAGTTGTTTCAAGCTGTTCCTACCAGCGGAGCCGAATCGGCGGATGAATCTCCTGGCCAAGCCTCCCTCCATCCGGGGCAGGTAAGCGTCCAGTTCCCGCGGGTAGGAAGCCATAAGGACAAGCTCCATAACGTATGGGATCATGGTGGCGAGGAATATTACCCGATAGCTGCCGGTGTAGAAGACCAGTGCCGCGGCGATGAGCGCCGCCAATGCCGACCCAAGCTGAGAGGCAGCCCGGGTATGACCATAATAGTCAACTTTAAGCTCTAAGATCCCTTTGATCTTCAGATATTCCAAGATCATCGCCTTATGCGTCCCCGAGCGGAGGGTCTCCCCAAATGCGAACAGCACCATCGCCAACATGTAGACCCCAATCCCTGAAAAAAGATAAAATAGGGCAAGCGAGGCCAGGTAGAAACTGAACGAAGCAAGCATCGCCCTTCTCCTGCCGTAGGCGTCCGCGATAATACCTGTTGGGATCTCAAGCAGATTGATACTGAGCTCGCGTACCGAGAACAACACGCCGATCTCAAGGAATGACAGCCCTGTCTCACGAAAGAAAAGAATGAGGAATGGATCGAAGAAGCGAAGATTTTTCAGAAACCCGTACAGGCGGAACTTGTGGTACATTAAGTCCTTGGGAATAGGCATTTTCCTCATCTGTAATCCTGTGTGTAACCTGATTGCTCTATTTAATTGGTTCCCATTCGGGGTGGGTAATGCGTGGCATCCGCTAATTCCACATTCCTTGGCAAGACTCTAAGGTTGTCAAGAAATTGGTTCTTACTCTTTGCGTTCTCTGCGGCTATGCGAGAGTTAAGCTGTTTTAGTCTTTTAGGCTCCTCGTTGTTTGGAGTGAGTAATGTCTTCGCGTTGGTTGTTTGGCCTACCACAGCAGGCAGTAGT
The DNA here is from genome assembly GCA_034718095.1 of Candidatus Bipolaricaulota bacterium. Classification (GTDB taxonomy): domain Bacteria; phylum Bipolaricaulota; class Bipolaricaulia; order UBA7950; family UBA9294; genus JAYEMK01. The sequence goes on from JAYEMK010000031.1 coordinate 4,092, forward strand.
GTTCGTACTCCGGATTATTTTACCACGAAGGACACGAAGAGCACGAAGGGGTTGATCCCGCTGCTGGCAACGCTTGGGGTGTAGTAGCCGGTTCTGTTTACTACACCCCCCCGAGGTGACATTGAAGTTCATCAGGAGTCCATTCTTCGTGTCCTTCGTGGTGAATTCTTTTCGGCATTCGTACTGCCCGAACTCAACTCCAATTTACCCACTCTAGACAGCGAAGAGCCTCTAAATAAGGCCTTTTCCTTTCAGGGAAAGATATCCTCTGTCGCTCACTATGATGTGGTCGAGCACCTCGATCCCAAGGAGCCTGCCTGCCTGCACCAACCGCTTTGTAAGTTCAACATCCTCCCTGCTCGGTTCAAGGACCCCCGAGGGATGATTATGGGCGACGATAACTGCCGCGGCCCGATCAGCAATCGGATCGGTAAACACCTCACGAGGGTGTACCTGGTTGGAATTGAGGAGTCCTACTGTAACCACCCGGCTTTGTATCACCTCGTTTGCCCCGTTTAGGGAAAGACAAAGGAAATACTCCTGTTTCTTGTCCGAGATCCGCTGGAGAAAAGGGAGTGCGTCTTCCGCCTCCCTGATTGTTATTCGCCCCTTTAGCAGGTAACGACGTGCAAGCTCGAATGCGGCCACAACGCGACATGCCTTAACCCTACCGATCCCCTTTACTGACTCCAACTTGTTAAGCTCCGCTTTCTTTATCTCGTCTCCCAACATCCGTAATGCCTTTGTCGCCAGCTCGAGGGCGTTTACACCCCGCAATCCGCTCCCAAGAAGAATGGCCAGGAGTTCTATATCAGAAAGAGTTTCTACCCCTCTGGCAACCAGTTTCTCCTGTGGCCGATCGAAATCGGGAAGTTCCTTAATCCTCTTCTTAGCCATGGCAAAATCCTCACTCGATGGGGCTCAAGATCTCCAACAGCTCTTCTCTTGTCCAACTCCTCGCCCCCGCGGTGGCTGGGGTCAGTATTCCCGCGGAGACCTGCCTTTTGCTCTCGAGCAGCGCGTCGATTCGCTCCTCCAGTGTATCTGTCACCTGGATCCTGTAGACATAAACCGTCTTATTCTGCCCGATGCGGTGTACACGGTCGGTCGCCTGATCCTCGAGCGCCGGATTCCACCAGCGGTCCACATGAATGACGTGGTTTGCCGCGGTCAATTCTATCCCCTGTCCCGCCGCGCGGATACTACATAGGGCTACATCGGCCTCCCCCCTGTTGAACGCATCGATCACCCCCTGTCGGTCGGTGGTGCTCCCATCCAGCCGCATGTAGGAAATACCGGAATCTCCCAACACGGCCTCAAACAGGTCGAGCATAACAAGAGAGTTAGAGAAAAGCACCACCTGCTCACCCCCCTCGACGATAGAGGAGATCTTCTCAACCGCCAGATCGAACTTCTCCGAGCGACCGAGCACCGGCTCACGTTTCCCCGTAATCAATGCCGGGTGATCGCACACCTCCCGCAGTCGTTGTATCACGGTGAAAATAGACGTATAC
>JAYEMK010000031.1:5705-10536 GCA_034718095.1 Candidatus Bipolaricaulota bacterium
GATCTTCTCAACCGCCAGATCGAACTTCTCCGAGCGACCGAGCACCGGCTCACGTTTCCCCGTAATCAATGCCGGGTGATCGCACACCTCCCGCAGTCGTTGTATCACGGTGAAAATAGACGTATACTCGACGTTTTCCCCGGTACTGAGACCGGAAACGACCTCTTTATACTTATCCTGAATCTGCTTATAGAGAAGGCGTTGCTCTTCGGTGAGGGAACACCATTCGTCCATCTCTATCTTCTCCGGTAGATCCTGCGCCACATCCTGCTTTTCCCGGCGGAGCAAAAATGGCTCAATCCGGGCCGCCAGTCGATTGCTGGCCTCAACGTCCCCCTGCAAAATTGGGTTCTCAAAAGACTTGATGAACGTGGAGGCCCTTCCCAGGTGACCGCGCATGAGAAAATCGAACAGCGACCACAGCTCGGCCGGGCGATTCTCAATCGGGGTACCGGAGAGGCACAACCGGTGTACCGCGTTGATCGCCTTTACCCCTTTTGTGCGTTCCGCAGATGGATTTTTGATGTAGGTCGCCTCATCGAGAACCAGGAACAGAAAAGGTATATGCTGAAGAACGTCGGCATCCCGCGCCAGGGTGTCATAGGTGGTGAGGACAAAAGTGGGTCCTTTAGGCTTAATTTCATCCGCCCTTCTCCTTGGCCCGACATATCGGTAGATCTGCACATCAGGAAAGTAATACTGTAACTGCCTGGCCCAATGCGGGAGGACCGATTTTGGGCTGACGATAAGCGATGGGGCCACAAAATCCTGTTTTTGATAACCGAGCCAGAGCATGGCAATCGTCTGCAGGGTCTTCCCAAGCCCCATATCGTCGGCCAGGATCCCATGGAGTTGATTCTCCCTGAGCCAGTTCAACCAGTGAATCCCCGCCCGTTGATAGGGGCGCAACTCGATCTTCCGCCAGGCGAGATGGCCCTCAAATGCCTCCGGCAACTGGTAACCCTCATCAGCAGTAAATCCCTGCAGGGCATTTAGAAATTCCTGGTACTCCCGGGCAATGACCCTCTCCCCACCGATCCCCCCTATAAAATCCTCAAGAGATGCAAAACGCCAGACAGGAACACGATAGCCGTCGTCTGCTTTCACTGCGCCCAGTTTCTCGAGCCCCTGCTCGGCCCTCTTTACCACAGCCTTGTCCACTTTCACGTAGGCGGTGTCGTCCTTGCGGACATAGTCCGAGTCTGCTCTTTTGACCGATCGATGTGGCAGGCGATAACCGCCGGCATCGTAGCTGAGATCAAAATCGAGCCAGCCTTTTTCATCGGAGCGCACATTGATGATGGGGGAGAATTTCTGATCGATTATCCGCACATCCTTGGCCGCAGGTGAGAGAACCACCGCCTCGAGTCCATTCTTGAGTAGTGCAAGGTCTCGAGTGAAAAATTCGGGGACCCCGGCAGGGGAGATGGTGGTCTGTTCATCCTCCAGGTATCCCTCTGCAGTCTCATCCAGCCTCGGATAGCGATAGAAGGAATTCCCGACCCGCGCATATCGTCCATCGGGAGAACGGTTGACCTGTCCATGGGATAATGAGCCTGCGGCTGGGGCATCCGGCCTGTCAAAGGATGGCTCTACCCTTACCCCTTCCTGCGGATCATAGTCTATCTCCACCCTGGGAAGGAGCGGGGCATCGCACAACTCGATCTCCTTGAGGCTGTCCGTCTCCTCAAATTGCAGTGACTCCCTCAAATATCCCAACTGATCAGGTAACAACTCGCATACAAGTCTGTTAGCCTCTGTGATTCTTGGATTCAGGGACCGCAGGCAGAGCAAAATCTCCTGATCTTTCGGGGTGATGGTATAATGTCTCCCTCCTACCCTCAACATCTTCGGGTCCTGCATGAGCCTCTCCACATCGGGGATCTTACGCAGTGACCCGTTTCTGCGGTAGTAGATGCCAACGGTATAGTGATCTTCTTCGTCACGATCGGCCTTGAACACGAGGGGAAGTCGTGGGGGCGATTCCCCGCGCAACAGCCGCAGTACATCCCTAATCCCCATAATCGCCATCTTCGCTCAGCACCTCCCTGTACCAGTCTGGCACTGGCCCCCAGGGCGGAAAGACACCCTGTTGATATTCACGCACGCGCTCGTTCGCCGCTGGATCACCCTTATAGGCGCGAACAAACTCCTCCACCCCTACCAGACCGAGGCGATCTACCTCCCTATGCACATTTTCCCGCAGCCCGATTAGTCTCTCTAGCGAGCGTTCAGCCCTCTTTAACCTCTTTGTAAGCTGTGCCCTTTCTCCCTTAGTGAAGGAGGAAACGCGGTCCTTCCCGGGAAAATCTTCCCCTATCCGCGCCGGGATTTCGCTCACCCGCTGCTCCAGCCAGGCACGAATCGCCTGCATCTTTTTTCCCCCTACCCCAGGCACGGTATGGGCATCCAACAGATCGAACAAACCACCCCTGTAACAGGTTGCGATGATCTCCCGGCTGAGTGGTCCTGAGATCCCCTCCACAGAGGAGAGTTCGCTTTTTACAACGTGTTCAACCAATGCCTGCCTTAATCTCGCCTGCCGGCGTTGTTCAAACTGCCTCTTTTCTGTTTGCAGACGTTCAAGCCTATCCCTGGCAACATCGATTCGTTCGACAAGCCGAGGAAGGCAACCTTGAAGCTCCCTGCGCTGTATCGTCCCCTGTGCAGCGTTATAGGAGGCCGCGGCCTGGCGGCGTAAACCCTTTCCAAGCACCGCAGCACGCCCCTTGGCTGCAACCCAATTAAACAGGCGCACGGTTACACTTCGCTTATTTTCTCTTTCATCCACAAAAATCTTTCGTACAAGCTTATTCATTCATTCTACACTTGCCAGTCTGCGTAGGGATTCTACACCGCGGTTTAACCTCGGTCCATCCCAAATGTCTTAAGCTTTGAGCCAGTGTGTAACGCCTACGGTACACATCGACCGAAAATCACGAATGGCACGAATAAAACAAATGACACGAACAATCTATGCAAATGATTCGTGGGGTTCGTGATCGGTTAATTCGTGAAATTCGTGATAGATGGATTTAAGATCATGAAGAAAATCACGAATGGCACGAATAGACAAATGACACGAATAATCAGTGGAATTCGTGAACAACAACGTACCGAATCGCTGAGCAAGTACACCAAAAGCCAATTTACCGGAAGGAGAGCTGCGGATGGCATAAATGCCCACGTTCAAACTCTACGAATCTAGGATAAACCCTTTTTCGAACGCCTCAATGCCGTTTAGAGTCCCTTTTATGGTGAACCGCCCATTGGAAAGTCCGGCAAGCTCCAACCGATACAGACGCCAGGCACCGTCGCGTACGATATCATCTTCCTTCTTAACGATATTTCCCTCGGGCCCCACCCAGACCAGCTGGAAGGCATCGTCCGTTTTCACCCGCGTAAAGTGCACTATGAGATAGGCCTCATCTATATGAGAGAAATGGGTTGTTTCCCCCTGCCCCACATAGCCGTTTCGTTTTGTCTCATAGGAGCGGTAGAGGCCATAACGAAGCTCGCGAGTGTAGGTAGCGGTGAGCAGCGAAGACACCTCAGAGGATATCTCATCAGCGGACTCAGCGATCAGCGATTCGTATCCAGCAAAAGTGTTTCCTTGTTTGACGATCGTGCTTGCTGAGCCCTCAACCCCCTCAGCCTGTTCAATCTGTCCGGTCTGGGCATTTAGCACTTCGACCTGTCCCAACACCCCTACCGTGTAACGAGTTGCCGGAACGGATTGGATGCAATCGCCATCCTTCCATTCCTCACACACCGTTGTCTCCTCTGTACCGGCTTCAACCCCGTAAATCTCACCGGTGAGCAACTTGTTCACGCCAGTAAGGGATCCGATTCTAGCGGCCGTGTTTGGATCGACCAGGCCTATCTTCCCAAGCACATGTTCGGTAACCAGTTCCTCCAGCCGGGTACGCGAGAAAACGGTTATCCCAGAAGTATTGACCAGCTTTGCCTCAATTCGAGCCCGCAGCGTTTCCCCCGCCTTTGGCCACGAGGAGCTATTGCCAAACCTCAACACGGCCACGTCCAGTCGTTCCATCGTAATAACCGCCCGCTCGTCCGGCTGGGGGATCATGAGTAAAAACAGCGCGGCGACGATCGCTGCCCCAATGGCAATCGCTATCAAGATACCCGCCGTATCATCCATCCCTGCACCTCCGCAACATAATCTTCTTTCTATATGATGGTGTCCCGGTTGTCAAATTGGCCATCTGCCTTTGCGACAAAGACAGCAAATTACACCGGGATCCACAAGTCGAAACAGCAAGTATCCGTCATCATCCTCTGCAAAACGGGTGCCCCCGTCAACAAGATTGACGGATCCATAAGTGAGCGTTAAGGTGTTTGATATACATACGCGTCGCAGGTGTTCACCATACTTAGGAGGAAATGAGGTCAACGACCCTGCGGCAAGACCGCAGGGCTTGCAACTGCACTCGGCTTCAATTGCTCCATAGAGCCTTCAGCTTCAACGTGCGTTGCTTCAGGGCTGGTTGACAACAGCCCATCAGCATGCCCATGTTGGCACACTGAAAAGTTGGCTGAGCATCACAGCTTGCTACCCACAACGTTTTACGCTGCATGGGTTTGTAACAGCAACCTCATACGTTGTCAAAGAACAATGGAGTGCCTTAAAAGCCGTTGGCTCCAGCAAGAGTATACTATATCTGAGGAGAGGAAGCAAGCGGTAGACTTGTCCCATGCAAGATGAGCATGAACGGTGGTTCAGTTTCTCACGCAAGATGAGCATAAGCGGAGAAAAAGTGGCCAGACAGACACGTGGGTCGAATCATAGGAGGCATGATCCTAATGATGA
>JAYEMK010000032.1:0-10511 GCA_034718095.1 Candidatus Bipolaricaulota bacterium
AAAACTGTGCGATGCGGCCTATAAGCGCCGTGGTTGGACCAGTGCCGGTGTCCCAAAAATAGAAACCTTAAAACGCCTCGGGATCGATTTCCCAGACGTGATAAAGATCGTCGAGCCGTATCAATAGTGATCAGTGATTGTATGCGGTTAGCGTCCAGGATCGTGGATAAATCACGAATAGACAAATGGTTCCTCGCTGTTTTGAGTGAGTAGTTGAAGATACTTATGCGGGACAGGGCGCCTCTCGCAGAGACGTGGAAGGGTGATGTGTAATGAGTGAAGGGTGATGAGAAAGAACAAAAGCATACTCTCGCAAAGACGCAGAGAGCGCCAAGGGAAAGAAAGACACAGGAAAGAAGAACAAGAGGCGATGTTGTAGTGCTGTTCTTGGCGATCATTGCGTCTTGAGTGAGCGATAGCGAGCGGGCGAGAGAAAGGGTTTTGTCAGTTACGGTTAGACACGTTCGTTACCCACTCGAAACGACGAAGAGCCAGACAAATTACATGAAGAACTAGTAATCAGTTGATTCGTGGGATTCGTGATTAGTTAGTTCGTGAAATTCGTGATAGATTGTTAGCATTTTTGGCCATTAGGAATCACGAATGACACGAATAGACGAATTGCACGAATGCATTATATAAAATATTTTTAGGAGTCGTGGTCAGTGACAGAACAGAAAACTAAACAAGTACCAGTGATTGTTGCAACAGAGCTCCCACTTGGTTAGGCTAGCGGCATGCGTGTAGGGATACTTACAAGTGGGGGCGACGCCCCGGGTATGAATGCGGCGATCCGTGCCGCGGTCCGCTGTGGAACTGGGCTTGACCTGGAAATGGTTGGAATCAGGCGTGGCTTTGCCGGCCTGGTAGATGGCGACTTGATCCCGCTTGATAACCGTACAGTCGGTGGAATTATTGAACATGGGGGGACGATCCTGCGCAGCGCTCGCTCGGAGGCGTTCCTCACCCAAGCTGGAAGACAAAGTGCACTGGACACAGTCGAAAGCTCGGGGCTTTCTGGATTGGTCATCATCGGGGGAGACGGCTCACTCAAAGGGGCCCATTGGCTTGATACACATGGGGTCCCAAGCATTGGGATCCCGGCATCGATAGATAATGATATCTACGGGACGGGGATGGCGATCGGGACCGACACAGCGCTCAATACCGTTGTGGAGTCACTAAACCGTATCCGCGACACCGCCATCTCGCATGGGCGTGTATTTGTGGTAGAGGTGATGGGCCGCACATCAGGGTATATCGCATTGATGGGGGGGCTCGCTGGTGGGGCGGAGATAGTACTCATCCCGGAGATCCCGATCAGCCTTGATCGCGTGGCGACACTTGTAAAACAGGGGCAAAACAAGGGTAAGCTCCACTCCATCATCGTAGTCGCCGAAGGGTTCTGCCCGAAAGGATCTCCAAAGGAACAGAATGGATCTGCAGGCCAGGCGGTAAACAATTTCCTCAATGAAAACAAATCCATCGAGCCCCGGCTTACCATACTTGGACATCTCCAACGAGGGGGCTCCCCCAGCGCGTTCGACAGGATACTCGGGTGTCGACTAGGGGGAAAAGCGGTACAGTTGTTGAAAGAAGGAAAAGCGGGGGTAGCGGTAGGCCTGTCCCGCGAGAAGATCATAGCTGTCCCCCTCGAGAAAATGGGGCAAAAGAGCGAGAACATTGATCTCCAAATCTATGACCTTGTCTACAAGATCGCTAGTTAGCCCCCCTGGATCGCGGCTCGAGCGAGTGCGATAGCCCCGTATTCCACCGTCCTCCTCCCGAGCGGTGTGAGACGGACCTGTGGCGGGCTAACGTTCAGGTGCTGGTTCATCTCCGTGGACATCTGGTCTATAAGCCCAGGGTGGTTGACAGCGATGGCGCCGCCGATGGTAATGATCTCCGGATCGTAGGCATTGGCGATCCCCGCCAAAGCGATCCCCCCGGATCGACTCGCCTCATCGATGGACCTTTGTGCTATCCAATCCCCTTCCCCCGCTGCCTGGAAGACGATCGAGGGGGTGATAAATTCAAGCAATCCCCAACCAGGGCCCTCGCAGACCGGCGTGCCTGCCTGGGCAGCAGCGACCTCCGCGAGTCTGGTCAGGGGAAGGTCCCTGGGCAATCCTTCCTCCACCAGTCTCATCCTCACATTTTTCACGATCCCCCTGCCCGAACAGTAGGCCTCGGCACAACCGTAATTACCACAACCGCACTTGAGCCCGTCCTGTTTGACCATAAAGTGCCCCATTTCACCGGCGTTTCCTTCCTTACCCTTGAGGAGGCCCCCTCTTGTCCACACCCCTGCACCGAAGCCGGTGCTCACCGTGACATAGACAAGGTGCAACATATCTTTATCCTCTGTCCCTTTCCCTGCCCCGTAATGAACCTCCCCGATCACCGCGGTATTGCAATCGTTTTCGAGGCCGACCGGGACACCAAACCGGTTCGATATCGGTTCGACAAGCGGAAAATAAAGATGTGTCCTGGGAACCTCTCCTGGAAGCGAGGAAAGATCGAGATTCGTGGAATCCTTTATCGAGCCGTGCTGCAGTGGCCCGGCGGCCCCAATCCCGATCGCTTTAATGGCCTTTATACCAGCGGATGAGCGGGCCTGTTGAAGCAGCCCAGCAACCTGGTTCGCCAGTCCATAGTGGGCAATCCCATTCTCAAAACGGAAAATTTTGCCCTTTTCTAACTGTACCTGCTCTTCTACCCGGGCGATGGGCTCTCCAGTCGGATCGGCAACCAGTGCCGAGATCTTGGTCGCACCGATGTCCACTCCACCCAGATAGTCCATCTTTATTTAAGAGAGGGGTGGGAGGCCGCAGGGGGCAGCTATGCGCAGCAGTCTCAAATAGTCGTGTAGGTGCCTGGTGATAAGGAAATTTTTTCTTACCTGTTGTACCCCCATCTCACCCATCTCGTTAGCCACGTCGGTGTTATGGAGGAGAAACGTTATCCGTTCCGCGGTCTCCTCTATCGAGCGGACCAGGAACCCCGTGATACCGTCCTTGACCTGTAGTTTTATCCCCCCGATGGCGGCACCTACCACAGGTTTCCCTTTCCACATCGCCTCCGTGACGGTGAGGGCGAACCCCTCCCGCAGCGATTTCTGCACGATCACATCAGCCCCTCGCTGAAGGGCATTCACATCCTCTGCAGAGATAGGCTCCAACTCCGGTGCGATGATATGGATGTCAGGATCACCGTTCGCCCTTTCCCTCACCTGGGCCAATATCTCGTGACTCTCCGGGTCATCGGAGGCAATCCCACCGGCAAAAACCAGGCTGCAATCTATTTTTCTCCTCACCAACTCACATGCCTCGATCACCCCGATGGGGTCCTTGAACGGATCGAACCGTCCCACCTGCAGAATGACCGGCTTATCCTGCGCGATCTCGTACTTATCGTAGGTCTCCTTGATCCTCTTCTCTGGGAGTTCCTTATTCTTGTCGCTCAGCGGATCGATGGAGGGGGGGATAATGTCCTGTGGGATGGGGAGGTACTGAGCGAACTCAGGCAGTGAAAGTATGATAAGATCGTAATGTTCAAGATAGGTATTGAGAAACCTCCAAATGCGCTTGTTGGGATGAGTAAGGTCGATGTGGCAGCGCCAGATCCATCTGTTGTTTCCGGGTGGGCGATGCTCAATTAATGGTATAGGCTGAGGGTCGTGGATGATTACGATATCCCCTTCCAGGTTCATCGAGGTCCCGTTGCGTCTATTGATCTCCCGATAGCGGTCCAACATCTCGTCGGCGATCTCGATATTATTACCCTGCAATGCCTTGTGGAGGTCCTTGGTCGTCTTAAAGAAAAGCGGACTACCCTTGATCACATCCCATCGGGTCTCAATCCCCAGGTCATTGAACAGTGGGATCAGCGAGTGCAGCATCTCAGCCACCCCCCCGCCAACCAGGGTCGAGTTGACATGTGTGAGGCTTATTTGCTGAAGCCCTTCAGAGATCCTTTTTAGATCTGATATCGTTTCATTACCGACGATCTTTGCGTAATCTGTGAGTTTTCTCCCCATTCATCTCTCCAAATAAAAGCAAAACTGGGGCATATAATACCGCCATTCTGATATCTGTCAAGGAAATATCCGCTAAAATAAACGGACGTTTGCCCCCTTATCCGTTTCCAGAAGCAGTGCGTAGATTCCCAGCGGGTAAGCTACAGACCAAAGTTGCAAATCGCAACCGCCACCTGCCAATTTTTTCCCATCCCAGCAAACAAGCTCTGGAAAGTCAAGTCTCTCCAGTGCCCGTACCATCCCCAGTGAGCCCTTCAGAATTACCGGCTGATAGTGAATCAATGCCCCTTTTGCGATAAAAAACTGTTCATAGGGCCAAATGGAGCCCAGATGATAGTTGCTCGGGGAGTATTCCGGTTGATCGGGGGCGTAAGTCCTATATCCGTAGCGGGTGCCCAGCCTCGATGCCCCGGCGGTTATTCCGGCAAGCCTCCCTTTGGGGATGTCACCCCTACGCAGATAGGCGAGCATGTGAAGCCCGTCCGATGAGATTCCACTGATTTTTCCCGTTCGATCCATCCCGATAAGCGGGTAGTTTGTCGCCTCATCCCACAGGTCGGTTAACAGGCGGTCGATTGCCTTCTCTGTAATCTTTTCCATGTCTTCCTGTATTCCCAACGGTCCACTCAATAGGGCAGCGGCGCGCAGCGCTGCCACGGCCTGTGCCTGTACCAACGTGTAAACCACCGGATATTCAGGATCCATGCGGCCAGGAAGCCCCGCGTCCTTCCAGTAGGTCGCACGCAGGGCATAATGAGTCGCACCGTACCTTCCGGGATCCTCAAAGAAAAGCCCTTCTTGCAGGTGCGCAAGAAGGTAATAAATGGCCGCAGTGAGTGCCCTTTTTTCTGCCTTGATGATAGTGGCATCCTTAGTTTTCTGCCAGTATACGGCCGCTGTAATCAGCAATAGCAGGCTGACCTCCGCCGCGTTGTAACGGGTGGAAAGCCCCCTTTGCTCAACGTCATCGAACTCGTGGATCCCACGTCCTGGCTCCTCACCTGTCTTCGGATCGCATTCCTGCCCAATGGTGGCGCAGGAAAAGCGGATCGCCGCGGCCATAAACATGGGCTCGGCGATCATCAAGGCAGTGGTCAATAGATCCCGCCCGAACAGGCCGAAACGGACTTTATCCTCACCTATTCCCGCGTGGTAGAGGAAAAGTGATTCCCCTGCAATGTCTACCCTGGAACGAAGTCCCCCCAGTGCCCGCTCACATCTCTTGCGTAACCCAGTCAGGGAATCAAACAACTCCGTTGATATCGGCCTCATCCCTTGACCGAGCCCGCCAGGATGCCCCGCACAAAGTACCGCTGCAATGAAAAGAAGAAGACAAGCGGCAGTGCCATGGACACGAATGCGGCCGCGGTCAGCAATTCCCAGTCCTGTCCCCTCGATCCAACCAAATTGGCGACCTGAAGAGTGAGCGGGGCAACGTCAGGACTCCCCCCGAGATAGATCAGGGCAACCAAAAGATCGTTCCATACCCAGATAAACTCGAATATGGAGACAGAGGCGATCGCGGGTACGGAAAGCGGCAACACGATTTTAAAGAAGCTTTGTAATGGGGAGGCCCCATCAATCGAAGCGGAATCGAATAGTTCCTTTGGCAGCCCAGAGATAAAGCCATGGAACAAATAGATGTCCAAGGGAATACCATACGCGGTATGGGCCAACCACACACTGGGAAAGGTACCAGCTAGGTGCAACCGATTGAATACACGCAAGATGGGAATCAAGGTCATCTGCAGTGGCACGACCATCAACGCGACGAGGAACACAAATATCACCCTCCTGCCAGGGAACTTCATCCAGGCAAAGGCATAGGCGGCGAAAGAACCAACGATGAGCGCCATAAACAGAGGGGGAAGGGTAATGAGAAGGCTGTTCAGAAAAGATCTTCCCATTCCTTGTTTGGTAATCACATCGACGTAGTTTTTCATGGTGTATTGGGTAAAATTGAAGGGGTGCTCAAACACTGTCCACCAACCGGTGTAGGCAACGTCCTGGGAAGGCCTAAACGAGGTGATAAACAGCCCCAGGCTGGGGAGCATCCATACCAGAGCGATGAGAATAATCACCAAGTGGAGCGGACCACGCGAGAGTGACCTGGTCAGCCTATCCATCACCGGATTGCCTCCTGTTCCCTGAACCTGCGTATGTTGATCAGCATCATGGGGAGGATTAGGACAAATAGCACGACAGCGATAGCGCTCGCCTTGCCGAAATTCCGGAAATGGAACATCTCTTTATACATGCGATTGGCGATGACCTCGGTAGAAAAGTTGCCGTTGGTCATGACATACACGATGTCAAATATCTTGAGGACAAAAACCATCATGGTGGTTGCAGCGACAGCGATCGTTGTCTTCAGCAATGGTAGTATTACCTTCCAGAATACTTGCCACTCACTCGCACCATCGATCCGTGCTGCCTCCAGCAACTCTTTCGGGATGTTCTTGTAGGCTGCTGATAATATGACCATGCAAAAACCGGTCCATATCCATATCCATACCATAATGAGACAGAAATTGTTGATCCAGGGCCGCTCGATCAGCCAGCCGATTGGTTTCCCTCCGAGTGCCGTTATAATTGCATTGAAAAGGCCTATTTGATCCGTCCCTGCCGGTCTATATGCATAGACGAATTTCCAAATTACACTCGCACCGACGAATGAGATCGCCATCGGCAGGAAGACAATCGACTTGATCACCGATTCATAGCGCACCCGGTCCAGCAAAACGGCGAGGATCAATCCGAATGCCACGGTGAAGGCTGTCGCCACGACAACCCATAGAAGGTTGTTACGCAGTGCAGTAAGCATGGTGTTGTTTGTAAAGATGTAGATATAATTTCTTATGCCACTGAACTCACCGGAACGAGTAAATGAAAGAAAAATGGTGTGAATGCTCGGGTAAATAAGGAAAAAGCTGACAAGTACCAGTGCTAACCCGATGTACAACCAGGGCTGAAACCGTCCTGTGCGCAAACCTATTCCTTTCTGATGTGATCAAAAAACGGGTTTGAGGCCATCGAAATAGCCCCAAACCCTAACTGGTTGTTAAGCCTGGTTGCCTCTACTCGCCATAGGCCTCAACGGCACTTGCCTCGATCATCTCCAAAACAGTGTCCAGATCTTCCCCACTGACGTAGTCCATGATCCCGGTCCAGAAGGTTCCGGAGCCCACAGCAGCAGGCATCAGATCTGAGCCATCGAAGCGGAATACATCAGCCCCTGCCAGGATCTCAGCCGCCTTGGCTGTAATGGGATCGGGGTAGATCCCCGGATCCACGTTTACGTTGATCCCGAGTTTCCCCAGCTCGCCGCACCAAATCTCCTGCGCTGCGGCCGAAGCCAGATATTCTATCAACGCACGTGCCTCGGGGGTGTCGTTAAACGCGCTGACCAGATCCCCTGCCCCCAAAAGCGGTGCAGGCCGCTCAGGGGAGCGAATGGAAGGGAGGACGAAGATATCGTAATCCTCTCCTGCCACAAGGTCTGGATTGGCATCGAGGATGAAGCTCTGAATAAACGTTGCCTGACGATGGAGATAGGAGCCCGGCGGCTCGGTGAACATAGACGCAGGGGAGTCACCAAAGCTGATCGTCAGTGCACCCGTGCTTCCGCCGTAGACGAACCCCTCGTTTCGAACGACCTGGCCGAAGAGTTCGAAAGCCCTCCCCACAGCTGGATGGGTCCATGGGATCTCATGGTTGACCCACTTGTCGTATAACTCTGGGCCGGCAGTGCGAAGCATGATGTCCTCGATCCAGTCCGTTCCTGGCCACCCAGAGGCAGCCCCACTTTCAAGCCCAATTGCCCACGGGACTTGTCCCTGGGCCGCTAGCTGCTGGGTCACGTACATCAGCTCGTTCCAGGTATCAGGAACCCCCAGGCCAGCGGCAAACAGGGCGTTGGGGTTGTACCACACCAGGCTCTTAAGGTCCGCAGCCAAAAACGTACCGTAGACGTGCCCGTCCAGGCTTCCCAAATCGACAAACGCCTGTGGATGATCTGTCAGATCAAGGAAATCCAGAGGCACAAGCGCCCCCTGATTGACAAACTCCTTCATCTGCCCTGGATTTGGCATAGCAGCAATATCAGGGGGATTTCCCGCCTCCACACGCGTCACCAACACCGCGGGTAGGTCTCGCCCGACGCTCTCGATGACGACATCAATTCCTGTCTCTTCCTCGAAAGGGGCTAGGGTCTTCTCAAACGCCTCTAATTCCGCCCCACTCCACACAACAGCGATCGTCACCTCTTGCTGGGCGGTCCCAACTATCCCTATTCCCAACAAAAACAGTAGCACCAACGCAGCACTAAGCATCCTTCTTAACATTTTTCCTCCTTACACGTTGTCCTGAAAATCCTCCGTCCTCCACATTCGGTCGTAGGCTATCACCCCCCGTTTCAGAATTCCAAACACCATTAGGACAAAATGCCATCAAATTACCTTAGCACGGACAACTTTTTTTGTCAAGTTGACTATGCTGCCCTGATATTCGACCCTTTCCCCACCAGGCATCCATTAAGGTCGACCCCTTTAAGGCTGCAGTCACGGTCGATAACACATCCAACGATGGATGAGTCCTCGATCCTTACCTCATCCAACAGGACGGAGTCCTGCACCGTTGAACGCTCGATGATGACATCCTCCCCGCGGACAGTATCGCGGCCCGAGTAGTGCTGATTCGCCGCGATGTAGGAGGAGCGATCCCCGATGTCATACCAGCCACCCTCAAACACAAACGGGTCGATCCGCATTCCCTGTTCCTTTAGCAGCCACTCGTTAAGATAGCCCGGGGCATCACTGCCCTCCTCCGCCACATTTAAGAACTCATCAATGAGAGAAAACGTCTTTTGAGGATAGATATAACAGGCGGTACTGGCAAGGGTGCTTCGCGGTCGTTGAGGTTTCTCCTGAAAGTCGACGATTTGCCCATCCTCAACAATCGCCACCCCGTAGCGCCCTCGCACCAATTCCACATCCTTAATATCGTAAAGGGCAACAAGCGGGTTTCCTTTATAGGAGGATAAAAGCGCCTCCAGGGGGAAGTCGAATATATTGTCGCCGCCCACAACGAGAATGTCATCATCTATATTGAGCCTGTGAATGAGGAAGCTGAGTGCCCCCACGGTCCCCAATTTGCCTTCTTCGTCAGTGGTCTCCTCGATGACCAATTGCACGTCTTTATCAGAGCCGGTTCTCCACCGCGCGAACTGCTCCGCAAACCGGCGATTGGTGGAGACGATCGGGGGATCGGGGAACGCATTACCCGCCAAGATATAGTCGATGATAGGTCTTCCGGCCACCGGAAGCAGTGGCTTGGGACGATTGAGGGTAATTGGATAAAAGCGCGTTGCATAACCACCAGCGAGGATTATCGTCTTCATCGTTACACCCCTGTGGAATTTTCCGTCCTCACAGCCAATTCTCTTTTGAACTGCTCGATCAGCCGCACTGGGGTGGGGTCAACCCCATTTAGCAGGGCGAGGTAGAGGCTGACGTAATCGCCGAGATAGATCTGGGAGAGGATCTGGGCGAGCTCGGTTGCGCCATCGGCCATTGTTTGGGTAACCGGGATCGCCCGCTCGGCGAACAGCCCCTGCATTATCTCCATCCTGGCCCTGTTCTCAGCGCTGTCGAAGTTGTTTTTCAGCATTACTATTGAGTGGGTCCGCATCAGGCTGGGGTGCTCCATGGCGAGGATCTCATTGTGATTAAGTTCTGGAAACACATTCCAGAACGCCGGTTGCTTTGCATTCTCGTTTATCTGGGTCTTCCAGCGCATCGCCACCAGGTCGGTATTGTCCACTGTCCCGTAGATGCACGGGATCTTATCAAAGAGCGTCTGTGCAAGCTGTTTGGCCGGGTTATCATCATCCGGCATATCCCAGGTGCAACCAGTTCTGACCTTATTTAGACCATCAATGAGCGCTTCCCAACCGCCGAGGTCATTTAATACGTCGATATTTTCAAACAGGGATAACAACGGTAACGCCAGCCACCCCATCGCTGCCCGCGGCTGGTATCCCGAGGGGATTCTCAAAAGCGAAATGTCATTCTTTGCCGCTATCCTCTCAGCCTCTCCCCCGCTTGTGATGCACGCCGCTGGAATGTCCCTTTTTATACCTTGATTCAGGCAGGAAAGGGTCTCCGCCGTATTGCCGGAGTAGCTCACCGCTACGAGCAGGCTGTGCCGATCGACAAATCCCGGGAGCGTGTAACCACGGTTGACAAATACAGGAATACGGGCGAAGCGTCGTGCTATTTCACCCGCCATCGCGGAGCCACCCATCCCGCATATAATCACCCTATCAACCCCCTCAATCGGCGGGGGATCCCAGTTTTTGCTCAATTCGATTGCCTCTTCACATTGACTGGGAAAGCGATCAAGGACCCTGATCATCCCCTGGGTATCGTACTCCTTGGGAATCTTCTCCTGATTTAGTTTGTCCATGGCCTCT
>JAYEMK010000033.1:0-10020 GCA_034718095.1 Candidatus Bipolaricaulota bacterium
ATAGGGCTTCTCACCTTTATTTTGGGTGGAAGGCATCCCTGGCTGATCCTGGGTATTCTGCTGATGTTGGTCGCCCTCTATTCCACAGCCGGTGGGTTGGGGGGTGTTGCATACACTGATATCATCGGCAAGGTGATCGCCCCGAATCGGCGGGGGAGGTTCTTCGCCACTGTAGAGATGGTTGGGAGCCTGCTGGCATTTGCCGCCGGTTACGTGGTGAATATCGTTCTGGGGGACTCATTCCCGTTAGGTTTTCCCTATAACTATGGTGTGATCTTCTTTCTGGCCTCGGCGACACTACTTATTGGCGCCATCGGTTTTTTTGTCATCGTGGAGCCCCTACAGGCCCGGGAGGGAAAAAGGGAACCGCTGGCTGTATACCTGCGTAAGATCCCGAACATCCTTCTCCAAGACCGGCCGTTCCTTATCTATAATATTGTCATGGCCTTGTCCGGTTTTCATCTCATGCTTATTCCCTTCTATATTGTCTTTTTGAGTCAGGTAAAGGGGGTCCCCGCTTCCTATATCGGGATCTACCTGATGGCCAGGGTCTTCGGTGGGGCCATATCCAACATCCTTTGGGGATGGCTTGGTGACCGGAAGGGAAGCAACCGGGTGGTACAGGCGTGTCTATTGCTCGGTTTTCTCACCCCAATCATCGCGCTGGTGATGAGAAATGCCGCCCCCATTTACTACGTAATCGTGTTCGCCATGGTCGGCTCGGCCGTCAGTGCCAGAAGGGTGGGTTTCAACGCCTACCTGATCGATGTTGCCCCCTCGGACCGGCGGCCGACCTATACCGGGATAAATGGAGTTCTTGTCTCAGTTATGATACCGCTTCCCTTTGTTATTGGCGCCCTGATCGAAAACTTCTCGTTTACGGTGGCTTTCCTGACTGTAGCAGCGATCCTGGGTGGGACTCTCCCGTTGAGTTTTCTCCTGAGCAGGCAAAAGAAAGAATACTCAAAAGAGACCGCTTTCCAGCCCTGAATGTCCTGTTTTCATAAAGGCAGCGACAATGAAGTAATAGGCAATGGGGGATTAGTAATGAGCGGAAGGATTAAGGATTGTGGGGTAAGGATTAGCCCTTCTCAGCGATCGTAGCGGCTTGAGTGAGCAAAGCGAACGGGCGAGAGATAACAAATAAACATCATCAAACATTCGAGGGCTGTTCTGTATTTTTCGGCGGCTCAAGGCGGTAGCTGAGCGTAATTAGTGTATTGGTCCAGGCGAACGTTAACCCGGATACGAGTATCGCGATTATCACCCCGGCTGACCCCAACGAGAGCAGGTCAATCCCGTAGCTGATTAAAAGGGCAAAGGCATAGAATGGGGCGAGGAACAACAGCAGGGGAAGGGCAGCCCGTAAACCGGGGATCCTATAGAGGCTCTCCTTGGCTGCCCTTGTCACAGAATGCCCGGATAAAAGTATGGCCTGTTTGTAGAAGATGAGGCGTAATCCAATATAGATTCCGGGCAGGATAAACATGAACATCCCTGCCATTACAATAAGGTTGATAAGAAATTCTGCCGCAACAAGGCGCGGATAGAGTGAGAGGGTACGGGAGATGGCTGCGTGCATGGTGACCGGCCGCCTGTTTTGATAGGCATGCACAAGTATGATGAATACCCCGTTGAACAGTGGGGATAGCAGGATCAAAGCGGCCATGCTGATTACCCAATTGGGATTGTGGATATCATAGATACTGGCCTCGGAATTGGCGATATATAGGAGGACGGAGAAAAGCATAGAGACCGCTATCAGGACCAAATAGCGGAATGGAAAAGTGATGACCCGATTAATCCGAGGAAATCTCATCTTGTTCGGTCTGCAATAATTGTTCCATTCTCCTGGCCTTATCGAAGGTCTCATCCAGGATAAATCGTAGCTCCGGGGTGTAACGAACCTGAAGCCTGGCTGCAAGTTTGCTGCGGAAAAAGCCGGAATCGCGGTTGAAGACCTTTAGCACAGCGGCCCTGTCCTCTCCCGCCTCCCCCACCGCGATGTACACCCTGGCATAGCGGGCGTCCCGGGACAGCTTGACCTCCGTTACCGTGGAAAGGGAGCGTTTGATTACAGGATCCCGCACCTCGAATTCGAGGATGGTCGAGAGTTGCCGCTTCATCTTCTCTCGCAACCTTTCGTTGCTCATAGTATCTCCAGCTCGTAGCCTTCAACGTTGTAATCCTTGCTACTCTCAATAGATGTACGCAACCTGGTCAATACAGAGTCTGTGTGTTGGGGATCGTTGGACAGATGAGCCACCCTGATTGTGGCCCGCCTGAGGTTATCTTGATCGTCGATCTCAGCGGCGGCGAATGCTGGTCCTCTCCTCTTTATATCAGCGAGAAGCCCCTTGATTATCGATCGCTTTTCTTTGAGCGATTTCGTTTGGTAAAGTTGGATATGAATGGTGAGAAGACCGACGCGCATCGCAGCTTCAACGTTTTACTTCTTCCAAGGTGTAGATGATGAGCCGATCTCCTGCTCTTACATCGTCAAATCCCTTGATGCGGATTCCACATTCACGACCGTTGAGTACTGTTCGCACGTCGTCATTGAAACGACGCAGTGAAGCGATCTCCCCACTGAACAGTTCCTCGTCCTGTCGTATAACATGGACCCTGGCATTACGTAGCACCTTGCCCTCTGTAACGTAACAGCCAGCGACGACCCCGGCTGGAATCTTGAACAGCTCACGCACCTCCGCTTCTCCTATCTTGGTCTCTTGATATTCTGGCGCAGCCGTCCCCGTGAGTGCACGCTCGATCTCCTCAAGCAGCTCGTAGATGACGGCATAGGTGAGGATGACCACTCCTTCGCGCTCGGCCAGTTTCATCGCCTTGGGGTCCGCCTTTACCCCAAAACCGATGACCAGGCACTTATTGGAGACGGTAGACGCGAGCAATACATCGCTTTCGGATATCGCGCCTATTCCTGTGTGGAGGAATTCAAGCTCTACATCATCCGTGGGCAGCAGCTGGATTTCCCCTCGCACTGCCTCCAATGCCCCGGTGGATTCTGCCTTCAGGACCAGGGTGAGCTTCTGCTGCTCCTCCTGTTGGCGGAACAGCTCGGCCACACTCATCTCCTCTCGCGATGGCCGGCTGGTCCGATCGGCCGTGCGGCGCCCCTGTGCACAGTTTTTTGCGACTTTAAGCTTTGCCTTGGCCTCGATCTTACTCCCCAGCGGGGGGACTGCATCCAATCCAAGGATTTCCACTGCCTTCCCTGGGCCCGCTACGGGTAGCCGGTCCCCGTTCTCATCGATCAGAGCCTTCACCCGACCGTAGGCTGGCCCAACCACTATGCAATCACGTTGGCGGAGACTCCCGTTTTTGATTACTGCTGTCGCTACCGGTCCCCTGGTTGCGGAGAGGTGGCTCTCGATGACTATCGCCTCCAGTCTCCCTTCCGGCTCTGCGCGCACTCCCTCCATTTCGGCCACGAGCAGGATCATTTCCAACAAATCGTCGATGTTTTCCTCTTTCAGCGCGGAGATGGGAACAGTGATCGCGTCCCCACCCCAATCTTCAGGGGTAAGGCCGTGTTGGGCAAGGGCCTGCATGACCTTGTTGAGGTCGGCATTTGTCTTATCGATCTTGTTGATAGCCACGATCAACGGGATGTTAGCGGCCCGTATATGGTCGATGGCCTCAACGGTTTGGGGCATTACCCCGTCGTCCGCCGCCACCACCAAGATGGCAATGTCGGTGGCCTGTGCCCCCCGCGCCCGCATTCCGGTAAACGCCTTGTGCCCAGGGGTGTCGATAAAGGTGATCTTTTCGCCATGTAAATCGGCTTGATATGCCCCAATTCTCTGGGTTATTCCCCCTACCTCCTTGGAGACAAGCCTGGATTTACGGATTGCATCCAGGAGCGTCGTTTTGCCGTGATCAATATGTCCGAGGACAGAGACGACAGGCGGTCGGGGGACCCCTTTCTCCTCTTCTTCCTCGAGGGGTTGAACCTGCTCTTCGTACAGGTTGCGGACCAGAGTGTACTCTTCCTCATCGACGGTGTTGGCCGCCTTAAGCCCCGGCATCCCCAGCTCAGCCAGCCTGTCGATGAGTTCCTTACTGGTAGTATCCAGTTCTCTTGCTATCGAATAGATCCTCTTTCTCGCCAAAGAATCTCTCCCTTTCCTAGATTAAGTCAGTAGCAACACCAGAGACTATACTCGATTAGGGAAGTAGCTTCAACCGTATCTTCGCTTCCAATCACCGTTAGGAGGTCCGTATTCAGCGCAGAAGAAGCCATAGAATCAGAGCCAGCACCCCAACACCGATAATGAACCACATGAATATTCTGCGCGCTGTGTGGCGAAGTTGGGTTTTTTGCCCGGAGGAGAGGTTGGCTTTGCGTGGGTGGTGGAGTTCCATCCGCTGGGCCCGCTTATAGGTCTTTACGAATTGAGATACTTTCTTCTGTTGTTTGTATACAATTGCAAGGTTGTGCATGGCATTGACGTGCTGTGGGTCGACATCCAGTGCGCGTTTGTAGGCGTACTCGGCCCGACCAAGATCACCGGCGTCGATATACAGGTTTCCCAGACGATAATAGATCATCTCCTTGTTGACCCCGTATTGGAGCGCCTCCACAAGGAGATCGATCCCCTGTTTGTACTGCTTTTTCCTGCGCAGTCTCTCCCCTTGCTTGAGTGCCTCCTCTACCAGGCTTCCGATTTCCTCAGCTGTCTTTGCCTTCTGTGTGCTTATGTTCATCGAGCCACTCCTTTACCCTTTTTATGTCCAGCCAGGTCTGATATTTGGGACTCCCCTTAGCCCGTGATGGATAACGCAGCAGATAGCTGGGATGGTACATGGGAAATATCTTGATCCCGCCACGCCAACTCAGGAAATTTCCATGTGTACTGGTTATTCCGCCAGCAGTGGGGATGAACCAACGCGTTGATGTATTGCCCAAAGTGATGATCAATCCTGGGTTTATTAATGCGATTTGCGCCTCCAGATAAGGACTGCAGGCCGCCATCTCCCCCTTATTCGGCACCCGGTTATTCGGCGGCCGGCATTTAACGATATTGGTTATATATATCTCATCCCGGCTTATCCCTACCGATGTCAATACCTCATCGAGCTTCTGGCCAGCTGGGCCCACGAAGGGCCTCCCTTCCGCATCCTCGACTTGGCCTGGCCCCTCCCCGACCAACATTATAGAGGCGGCTGGATCCCCTTCCCCGAAGACCACATTGGTCCTCGTGTCACTAAGCCCGCACTTCTTACACCGCTTCACCCTGGCCTCAAGCGCATTTAGTGTAAGCGGATATAGGACATCCGCGCTTTGTTCCATCGTCCTCCTTGGGATAAACTAGCGGCGGAACAGGAGAGAAGGTACACAAAATTTAAGCGGGCAACGGGATTCGAACCCGCGACCCTCAGCTTGGGAAGCTGATGCTCTACCCCTGAGCTATGCCCGCGTACACTACTAATTATAATGTCCTTTCCCTCAAGATTCTACCATCGAAGGTCAAGTCAGCAAGGCATCCAAAGCCGGCAGGGGCTTTCCCCGTAAAAACGAAAGCGTGGCCCCGCCTCCGGTGGAGATATAGGACATCGCGTCCTTAAATCCCAGCTTGCTGACCGCCTCCCCGGTTTCTCCACCACCGACTACTGTAAATGCCGCTGTCCTCGCCATCGCTGCGGCGATCTCCCGGGTTCCATTGACGAATGGTTCGAACTCAAATGCGCCCATCGGCCCGGCCCAGATTACTGCACGTGCCTGCCCTATCCGCCCGCTAAATTCATGGATCGTCTCCGGCCCGATATCAACGCCCATCCAACCACTGGGTATTTTATCTGCCCGGCAGTTGGAGGTCTCTGAACTTGCGTTTAACCCCTGTGCTATTACCACGTCCTTCGGCAACAATATCTCTACCTCTTGCTTTTCCGCAGCCTTGATCAGCCCCCTTACCTCGTCGATCAGTGATTCATCCACGATGGAATTGCCCACGGGGTATCCTTTGGCCTTCAGGAAGGTGAATGCCACACCGCCTCCGATAAGGACTGTATCCACCCTGTTAATGAGCTCATTGAGTGTCCCAATCTTGCTCTTTGCCTTCTTTCCCCCGATGACGGCGAGGTAAGGATGGGGTGGATTCTCCACCAGACGGGATAGAATCTCTACCTCTTTTTGCACGAGCACCCCAGCATATGCAGGCAGCCACTCAGTGATCCCCAGCGTGGAGGCATGCGCGCGATGCAGGGTGGCGAAGGCATCGTTTACGTAGATGTCGCCCAGTGCGGCAAGGCGGCTGGAAAACCCAGGCTCGTTATCCTCTTCCTCTGGATGAAAGCGCAGGTTCTCAAGGAGAAAAACGTCCCCTGGGCCCCCTTTTCTCACTGCGAGTTCGACCTCGGCCCCGACACAATCATCGAGTTTCTCAACCGGTCGAGCCAATATCCTCCCCAGTTCCTCTCCTACCGCATCGAGTGAAAGCCCTGGTACAATCTTCCCCTTTGGTCGACCGAGGTGGCTGAGCAACACAACCTTGCCCCCATTTTTTAAGAGGAGCGATAACGTGGGAAGGGAGGCCTCGATGCGACTGTCCTCTTCAACCGCGCCATCCTTCAATGGGACATTGTAGTCAACCCGCACCAGCACCGTCTTATCCGTTACCTCAGCATCTTGTACCCGCCTTGGCTTGTCCATGGAATCAACCCCAATCGCTTTGTAAATTGACGCTTCGCTTAAGAGAATTATAATGGTGATTGATGAACAGTCAAAATCTCATACTGATTGGTATTGGTCTTTTTGTCGGGCTCTTTGTCGGGGTCGCCGCCCTTGAACATCACCTGCTCGACGAGCACGATCCGGCAACACCATCGGGTCTGATCTGGCGAGCTAAGACAGCTTTTTCTCGCATCGATGATCTGGAGACAGTGCTTGACATTACGGACAATGATCAGGCGAGCGAGCCGGTTCGTGTACTGGTGCAATATTTGAACGGGCCGGAGCAGGCCCTCAGCGTCAAGTACCTTCAGCCCACACAGATGAGCGGCGAATTATTTACCGTCGAGCGCGATTTGCTGTCCCATTACCTGCCAGCGGAAAATCTGGTCATTGTCAAGCGCTGGCTTGGTCTCCCAATGGCCGCTGTAGGATTGGCGAGTTTCGATCTGACGCAGTTGGAGGAGGAATACAAAGCAGGGGAAGTGAACCTGCGTGTAGTTCAGGAGGTGGCAGGATTTAACAGGGATCTATTCCCCTCCCAAATCGATATTGCCGAAACACTGGCCGGCAATAAGGCCCCCACCCCGTTCTCCATCGGCCGCATTGACAATGAGCCGGTCGGAATTCTCCCTGGATTTGCCGATGTAGGTGAGCCACCGACAATGAGCGTGATCCAGGGCAACTATGTACTTGAGGTCAGGGACTCTGAGACCGATGAGCTGGTCCGCATGGTTTGGGTTGACAGGGAAAACTTCATGGTGCGAAAGGTGGTATTCTTCTCGGATGGACAGAGAGCGAGGAGCATCCGCGCCGAAAGGATCACCCTCAATCAAGGGCTTACAGCTGAGGAGATCCTCGCTCTCCCCCGTGGGGCAGAGACCGTCCGCGTTTGAGTTACTTGAGCCTTTTTTTGAACTGTGACAGATCCATCTGATACTCGACGAAATCCTGAAACTCGTCCTCTTCTGCAAATGGGGATTCTATCGCTGACTCCTCAAAGACATCGTCAGCGATGAAGATTGGGCTATTCATTCGCAGTGCAAGCGCAAGAGAGTCAGACGGCCTGGCGTCAAGCTCCACCACTTTCCCCTGTGAACTCTTGAGGAAAACAGTGGCGTAATAGGTACCTTCCTCGACCCCGCTTATTACCACCTTTTCTAATTCTCCGCCAAAGGAATTTATAATTTCCCGCATCAGATCGTGGGCAAGGGGGCGTGGAAACTTGCGGTTCTGCAGTTCGAGGGCTATCGACATTGCCTCTGTCTCTCCGATCCAGATAGGTAGGGCCTTGGTCGAGTGCCGCACCTTCAACAGAACCACTGGGGCATTGTTGAAGGGATCGACTAACAATGCCTTAATCTCTGATTCCCGCATGATTACTCTCCTTTGCTCGCTTCAGCATTATCATTACGTCCCATTATAGCGATGGGACAGACAACTAGCAACAAGGGATTTATGGGTTGGCTTTTGCCTGTTTGTGGGCTACACTTGCCATAGAGGTGAGTATATGTGTGGGATTATCGGGTATGTAGGCAATAAACCTGCCACCCCTTTGCTCTTTCAGGGGTTAAAGCGGCTGGAGTATCGTGGCTATGATTCGGCCGGGATTGCGCTGTTGGAGAATGGGAAGATGACCCTGTTTCGACAGGCAGGGAAAGTGGAGGAGTTGAGCAAGAAGGTCCTTCCACTTGGGTTGTCAGCCCGGGTTGGAATCGGCCATACCCGTTGGGCGACACATGGCCCCCCCACTGATGAGAACGCGCATCCACATACGGACTGCAGCGGCAGGATCGCCGTAGTACACAACGGAATTATCGAGGGCTTTCTCCCCATGCGCGAGAGGCTGATCGCCGCTGGGCACAAGTTCCGCTCCCAAACCGATACCGAGGTCATCGCACACCTCATCGAGGAACACGGGGGGGATGGGTTGCTTGAGGCCGTGTGTGCTACTGTCAGACAATTGGAAGGGGCATTCGCGCTGGCTGTGCTGTCTGAGGAGGAACCGGAGCGGATCGTTGTCGCCAGGCGGGGAAGCCCTCTCGTGCTTGGCAGGGGGAAACAGGGGACATTTGTCTCATCCGATGTCCCCGCGGTGGTGGGAGAGGCCGATCAGGTTTTATTCCTTGAGGATGATGAGGTGGCGGAACTGGCCCCTGACGGCTTCCGCGTACTGGACCGCGCCGGTAAACAGGTGCAGCGAATCCCACAGCCGGTGGCGGTGAACCCCCTCTCACTACAGAAGGGTGGATTCAAGCACTTCATGCTGAAGGAGATCCACGAACAACCCCGTGCGGTGGGGGAGACGGTGCGGGAAAAGACAACACCGGATTTTTCATCGATTCATCTACCTGGGATTGCCAAGCTGGGGACTGACTTCGATAGCATCTATTTCGTGGCCTGTGGGACGGCCTATCACGCTGGATTGGTGGGGGAATACCTGTGGGAGAGGCTGCTTAAGATTCCCCTTCAGGCAGTAATCGCATCGGAGTTTCGTTACCGTCGTATGCATGTGACCCCTCGCACCCTGGTCATCGCCGTCTCCCAGTCGGGGGAGACGATAGACACCCTGATGGCCGTACGCCAGGCAAAGGAGAAGGGGGCAAAGATATTGAGCCTGGTAAACAGGGAGGGGTCGGCAATCGAGCGTGAGGCGGACGTATCGATCCACACCCACGCAGGGGTGGAGATCGGGGTGGCGGCAACAAAGACCTTCTCCTCCCAGATCGCTGCCCTCTCCATCCTCGGCCTGTTTTTCGCTAAGGAGCGGGAGGAGATAGAAGAACCAAGGTTTAAGGAGAAAATGAGTGAGCTCAGCCTGCTTCCCGGCCAGATCGCTGAGGTCCTGGCAAATGAGGATAAGATAATATCACTCGCCCGACGATTCTACACCGCAAACGACTTTCTCTTCCTGGCGCGGGGCCCTCTCTACCCGATCGCACTTGAGGGGGCATTGAAACTGAAGGAGATCTCCTATATCCACGCTGAAGGATACCCGGCCGGGGAGATGAAACATGGACCGATCGCCCTTATCGATGAGAAGATGCCTGTTGTCGTCCTCATCTCACAGAGGGGGGAGTACGAGAAGGTGCTGGGAAATATCGAGGAGGTAAAGGCGAGAAAAGGAATAGTCATTGCGCTGACAGACCAGTCCGAGGATCCCCCTCTGTACAGATTGGCTGATCACGTGATCCCCTTGCCAGACGGGGGGACGATGAACGCCCCCGTGCTCTACACTGTGCTTTTGCAACTGCTCGCCTATCACATTGCCGTGTTGCGTGGTACGGACGTCGATCAACCCCGCAACCTGGCGAAGACAGTGACGGTAGAGT
>JAYEMK010000034.1:0-9967 GCA_034718095.1 Candidatus Bipolaricaulota bacterium
TCATCGTCACGTAGGGCACCCGGATCCCTTTTACGTTTAAGAACCCCTCCATCCCTCCAGTGATTACGGGCCAATCATCGTTTTGATAGACCTGTTCCATCTCATGTTGGGGAACAGAGTGGCTCAATATACTGTCCCTCTCCTGCGGGTCACCTCGGGCTGTGTTCCTGCGACACGATTCGGCATATGAAACGTTGACATAGAGGATGGCCGCCCGCGACAGGATGGTGGTCGCAAGGTGAGCCAGCGCCTCAGCGTAGCCGTGCATCCCCCCACGGGAGAACTCGATGATTATAGTACGCCGGGCAAAGGGGATTCTCAGTAGCCAGCCCCTCTTCGACTCGTCTGTTTATCTTTTCGATCAAAAACGGCCATATCCCGCCATCCGTGACACAGTAATTCCGTTCAGCCGGCTGTGAATAGAGTCGGTCCCGCCCAAGCTGTTCCCATAGATCGTCCTCCTCAAATTTTCCCCATAAGATCGGGAAATCATCCACCACTCGGAATGGGGCGATGTGGTATCTGCTGGCACGCCGCCCCTGGGGACACTTTTTCATCAGATTCGCGCTTGCGGAAACCCCACAGCTTGCTGCGGGGAGGAGCAAGCACTTGATTTCACCTCCTCAATTGTACTATACTCTTGTTGGAGCAAACGGCTTTTAGGGCACTCCAGATCTTTGACAACGTATGGGGTTGCTGCCACAAACCCAGCAGTGTAAAACGTTGTGGGTAGCAAGCTGTAATGCTCAGCCAACTTCTCAGTGTGCCAACATGGGCATGCTGACGGGCTGTTGTCAACCAGCTCTCGATCTTTTTCAAAGATCGACGTGCAAGCGGTTGGATTCCGATGCACGTAAGCAACATGTGATGAAGCCAAAGGCTTCAGTTCTCTGAAGCAATTGCGGTTAAACATAGTTGCAAGCCCCATAGCTTGCTATGGGGTCGTTGACAAAGTCAATCAGCTCGCGCTTGCCACCGGCGGGCCTTCCCAACAGGATGATGATTTCGAATGTATCTTTCAGAGAATTCACATCGCCTTCATAGCTGAGCCCAAGTATCTCCTCCACCTGGGGGAGGAACTCGGACGGCGCCCGGTCGGTATCTATGTGGACCAGCTCACTTTTCCGTGCTGAGTGCCATGCCTGCAGGTGTTGCAGCATCCGTTTCAGGGTGGGCATATTCACCTGGAATTGTGGTGTCCTTCGTGCCTCCTGTCGTCTAAGTGATAGCGAGATGGGGATCTCCATGCGCAGATAGAAATCGGGGATTGGCAGGGTGTTCTCTATTGAGGAATAGGCATCAAGAAAAGATGAGTCCCCAATGGCCTTTGAGTAAGCAAGGTGGACCCCTGGATGCGACTGCTCAATACATAAAACCCCTTGCTGTGCCGCCGCCTCGATCTCCGCCCAGCGTCGGGGAAGCTCGGCCAGGATTGCCTCAGTTAAACGCCTGCGTTGTGAGAAGCCCTCGATTCCCTCTCGGATGGCAACCTGTTTGACAAGCTCGGGGAAGGCCGTTATCCGCTGGGGATAGAAGAGCGAAAGTAGGGCCAATAGTTCGCTTTTCCCCGCCCCCGGTAATCCTTCTATGGCAATATACATTTTTCGTACTTGTTTAGCGTTCTGGTCCGCCACTGATCGCGAATCCTACAAATCTTTTATATAATTTATTCGTGCAATTTGTCTATTCGTGTCATTCGTGATTTCATCATGGCCCTAAATGCTAACCATCTATCACGAACTTCACGAACTAACTAATCACGAATCCCACGAATCAACTGATTGCAAATCCTTCACGCTATTTGTCTATTCGTGCCATTCGTGATTTACCCACAATCCTAGACGCTAACCACATACCATGTTTCACCGTCACAATTTTACCCGGCCCGGCCTTCCCGTGACAACGGCTACCCTGTTCTCCGGATGTATATAAGTTTGAAAGCAACCCCACGGGCTTGTAAGGTACTAACAGTTTGTTAAAATTGCTCTTCCAATGGAGGGATTATTAAATTGAAGCTTGTCATTGTCGAATCACCTACCAAAGCAAGGACGATAAATCAATATTTAGGGAAGGGGTGGCAGGTTCTTTCCTCACAGGGACATGTGCGAGATTTGCCCAAGAAGGAACTTGGGGTAGATCCCGATAAGGGCTTCGCCGCAAAATTTGTCACCAAACGCAGCTCTAACATGGCCCAGCTGCGCAAGGCGGCCAAAAGATCTAAACAAATCTACCTCGCCACTGACAATGATCGTGAGGGGGAGGCGATCGCCTACGATCTTTATACGGTATTGAACCGCGTGGTCAAGGATGACGGAGCATTCTCCCGTCCGGTATTCAATGAGATAACAAAGCCCGTCATCGTTGCCGCGTTATCCGATCCATCCGGGATCGATGTTGATAAGGTCCAGGCCCAGCGGGCAAGGCGTATTCTCGATAGGCTGGTGGGGTATCTGGTGAGTCCACTTCTTTCCAAATCCCTTTCCGGGAGCAGATTTCAGGGGCTGTCCGCTGGACGTGTACAGTCCGTGGCGCTGCGGTTTTTGTGCGATCGCGAGGAGGAGATCGCAAATTTTGTCCCCGAAGAGTACTGGGAGATCGATGTTCATCTCGGTGATGGGGAGCCATTTGTCGCTTCCCTCACCAAGAAAGCCGGCAAAAAGCTCGTCGTCGGTAACCGTGCCCAGGCCGATGAGATCGTCTCGCAACTGGAATCCGTGCCCATCCTGGTGGAAAAAATCGAGGAACGGCAGCGTCGTCGTCAGCCACCTCCGCCGTTTATTACCAGCACCATGCAACAGAGGGCCTCCTCTATGCTCAGCTTTACCCCGAAACGGACGATGCGGGTCGCGCAACAGCTCTACGAAGGGGTCAGCCTACCCCAGGGGAACGTAGGGTTGATAACCTACATGCGGACAGACTCGGTTCGTGTCTCCGATAAAGCAATCACCGGTGCAAGGGGGGCGATCGAAAAGCGCTATGGCAAAGACTATCTATCGTCCCGTGCCCGCCGCTACAAAAACAAGCGCCGCTCTCAAGATGCCCATGAGGCAATTCGCCCTACTGAGCTTGGATTGCACCCCCAGAAGTTATCCGGACACCTGAGCTCGGAGCAAATTAAACTATACACGCTTATCTATAACAGGTTTCTGGCCACTCAGATGTCCCCTGCAATATATCATCAGCGCAAGGTGTCCCTCTCAGCCGGGGCCTATACATTGGAGGCGGCAGGCAGTGCGCGTGAATTCGACGGCTTTTTGGTTTTATCCCCGGAGGAGGAGCACAAAGAGCCACAGATTCCAGATTGGCTAAAACAGGGGCAGCGACTCGAGCTCAACAAGGTTGATAAGAGGCAAAAATTCACCGAGCCACCGCGACGTTATAGCGAGGCGGGATTGGTCAGGTTGCTGGAGAAAAAGGGGATCGGTAGACCGAGTACCTACGCCACAATCATCTCCGTTATCCAGTCCCGCAACTATGCCGTCAAGCACGGGGGTAGCTTGCGCCCTACCCTGCTGGGGCAGGTGGTGGTGGACTTTTTGCGAGAGTACTTCTCGGAGACGGTGGAGGCAGAGTTTACAGCCAGGATGGAGGATGATCTGGATCAGATTCAAGAGGGCAGTCAGGACAAGATCGCCGTGTTGAATGAATTCTATCGCCCGTTCTCCAGGCGGCTAACGGCGGTTACCGATCTACTCCAAGACAGGGATGAGAGGCCATTCAAGGTAATCACAGACATCAGCTGCGACAAGTGCGGTGCGCCGATGGAACTTCGTTATTGGAAAGGATCGAACTTCCTCGGCTGTTCTCGCTACCCTGACTGCAAGAACACGCGCAGTCTCCCCCCTGACTTTTCCTATCGCTACGTGGATGGGTTCTTGTACGTCAAAGAAGGATTGGAGAAATTGAAAAGGGAGGGCAAGGAGGTATTATGCCCTAGCTGTGGTGCGCCGATGGAATTGAAAAACGGCCCCTATGGACGCTACTACCGCTGCAGCAACCCAGACTGTGGTAAGACAGCCCCTGTATCCACTGGCATTTTATGCCCTATATGCAAGAAAGGCACATTGGTTGAGAGATACTCACGTAAAAAAAGAAGAAGGTTCTATGCCTGCAGCGAATATCCTAAATGCCGGTTCACGGTCAGTGAGCACCCGGTGAAATCCTGCCCCGCATGCGACAAAGGGGTGCTCGTTCGTAAAGGGAATAAACTCCGCTGTACCAACAAGGATTGTACATATACAGAGGCGTACAACGGAGATTAACCCTACTCCTCCTCGGAAAGGAGCCTGAACCATTCCAGGCGCTGTTTGAGACCGGAATCCTGCAGTTTGGCCAGGGCCTCCTTCTGGATCTGCCGCACACGCTCCCGACTGATCCCGAACTCCATCCCGACCTCGTCCAGGGTTCGCGGGTGGTAATCCTCTATTCCATAACGTAGTTCGAGGATCCGTCTCTCGCGATTGGTCAACCTTTCCCCCAGCGCCTGCTCCAGTTCCGTCACCAGCAGGTGCTCAAATGCCTCCCTCGACGGGGAATCGACCTGCTCGTCCTCGATGAAGTCCCCCAACACGGAACCGTCATCATCGTAGCCAATCGGCATATCAAGTGAGGCCATGTTTTGTGCGGTCTTCTTTGCTTTGACGATGTTCTCCAAGGAGGTATCGAGCTCTTCAGCGAGCGTCCGTGACGAGGGCGGCCTCCCGTATTCCTTTAAGTGGTTTCGCTCCACCTGATAGATCTTCCGGATCAACTCGTTTATGTGGGTTGGAACGCGAATAGTACGCGATCTGTTGGTAATCGCACGCAAGATTGCCTGGCGAATCCACCAGGTGGCATATGTGGAGAACTTGAACCCCCTTTTATAATCGAATTTCTCGATTGCCTTCATCAGGCCCAGGTTACCCTCCTGGATCAAATCGAGGAATGGAAGCCCACAACCGCGGTATTTTTTGGCGATTGACACAACAAGCCGGAGGTTCGCCTCCGCCAGTTCCTCTTTCGCCTGCTTGTCCCCCGCTTCAATTCGCTTGGCCAGGCGGACCTCATCCTCACGAGTGAGCAGTGGAACCCGACTTATCTCACCGAAGTAAGTGCGAATCGGGTTGTCAGACTTACCACGCTCTCGCAACCTCTTTGGCTCCTCTTCCACGGTGTTGCTTACCTTGTCTTTGAGGTTGATAGTAGCCTTTGTCTCCTTCATGCCCCCTCCATTTATACTCTCAGAATGCTAATGCACAAATAATCGGGTGGTCATTAGACCCCCCGATCGCGAACATTTCCTCGTATCAGATCCCTCAATACCCCGTCGCCTTTTTCTCGTATAATCTTACAGGTTAATTATAGCACAAAACGGCGAGGATGTGAAGCCCACGAATTGCTTGATTTGAACGCCTGTCTCGTTTAGGGATGACGGAGTTGCTTTACAACGGAAGAGCGGCTGTGTTATTATCTTTCAAAATTGAAGGTAAGGGAGGGACCATGAGAAATAGATTATCGTCACTGTGTTTGTCTGTATTGCTTCTGTTGGTGGTGATCCCTGCCGGGATGCTCATCGGGGAAGAGCTTGTGGTCTATCAACAGGGATTGGCCTGTGTGCGGGAGACCCGCGAGGTCCAGTTCACCGCGGGGGTAAATGAGATTGAACTGGCTGGGGTAGCGGCTGAACTCATCCCCGCTTCCTTATCCATAGGGGTGGACGGAGAGATCCTCTCCCAATCTTTCCACTATACGCCGGCTGCAGGGATGCTAAACGAATACATCGGCGAGGAAATTGAGGTAGTATCCCAGGGGGAGGGCAAACTCTACCGTGGAATTCTTATTAGTGCAGGCAACGCGATTACAATTCGGGCCAGTACAGGGGAGCATCACATCATAAAAAACCCCGTTCGTATTACCCTTCCCCCCCTTAAAGGGCTTACCACTGTCCCCCAGGTCAATCTTGTAGTGCGCCGATCGGAGGCAGGCACCGCACAGCTTTCTCTCCTTTACCTGACACGCGGGATAGACTGGCAGGCCAGCTACATAGGTTTTCTCAATCCAGCCCAGAGCGCCATCTCCCTTGAGGGATGGGTATCGATAGCCAATTCCTGCGGGCGTGATTTTCAGCGCGCCGCGGTCAGCCTGATCGCCGGTGAGCTAAACAGGACTTTTGAGGGCCCTGGGAACACGAGGGGAGAAATGGCCGCCATGGCGTTGCAGCCGTCTATTTCAGAGAGTACCGCATTCGAATACCACCTCTATCAACTTCCAGGTGCATTAACCCTGACACACGGTGAAACTATACTTGTCCCTTATACGGTGACCCCATCGGTTGATGTGGAGAAAAAATACACGTACGATGGTGCCCGGCAGGCAGGGGTTCAGGTTGAATTTAACTGGGGACATGATACTGGTATGGCGCTCCCTGCCGGGACGGTCCGGCTCTTCCATCGGCGGGATGCGGGAACGATATTCATCGGTCAATCCGCGATCCCTCACACCCCTGTGGGGGAGAAGATTAAGCTTAAGGTGGGGAGCTCCTTCGACCTGGTCGGTGAGAGGACGCAAGTCTCCCGTGAGAAGATCGCGCCATCCGCCTATCGCGAAACGTACCGCATCACGCTGCGCAATCATAAACCGGAAGGGATTACGGTGGATCTCCTTGAACATCCGGCGGGGAAGACGTGGGAGATCATCAATGCATGGTTGAAATGCAAGGAGAACTACGAGGGGGTGATTGAATTCGTGGATACAGAGCAGCCTTACGAGAAAATTGACTCCAGCACGGTTAAATTTGTGGTGCATGTCCCAGCGCACGGAGAAAGCGAGGTTACCTACACCGTTGAATACAGCTACTGATATGTTTTCCAGTGAGGAGATGATCACCCGCTACAGGCAGGCGATTGAGCGCGCCCTGAGTCGGTTGCCTGTCAAAAATGGGGTCATCGACATCGATGCCGTCTGGGTGGAGACGTCGATTCCCTTCCACCTCCTGCGTGAGATCATCTCCACGGGTGATATTAAGCTCCCCACCAACGTGGATCGGATCAATATGAGTCCTCAGATAGGAATGACAGGATGGAAGGGAGGTAACAACGGATGAGGGATGACAGGATATGCTTTGGGACAGATGGCTGGCGTGCGATCATTGCACAGGGGTTCACGTTCGACAATGTAGCCCGAGTCGCTCAGGCTACCGCCGGGTTTCTCCTCTCATCCGATCGTAGGAACCTTGGTATGTATCGCGATTGGGGTACAGAGTATCGTTCCGCGGCGAATGGCCTCATCGTGGGCTATGACACGCGTTTCCTCTCGCGCGAGTTTGCCTATCATTTCGCGCGTGTGCTCCATGACAGCGGAATCCCTGCAGTTATCTCTGCGGCACCTGTCCCTACCCCCGCCCTGTCCTATGCCGTAATCGATCGTCGTGCCGTCGCCGGTGTCATGATCACCGCCAGCCATAACCCAGCCATCTACAATGGGATCAAGTTTAAATCGGAGTACGGCGGCTCCGCCCCCGCGGAGGTCACCACAGCCATAGAGGAGAGGCTCCCTGCAGGGCCTTCATTGCCGCGCTCTCCTCAGGGTGCGATCGCAAGGGTGGGGCTCAAGCGTCCGTTTCTCTCGAAGGTCCGTACCCTGATTGAACCGGAGAGGCTAACCGCTTCCCCTGTACAGGTGGTGATCGATTCCATGTACGGTTCAGCGCAGGGGTATGTGAGTCAGCTGCTCTCCGAATCCGGGATCCCCTACATTCAGATCCGTGGGGCACGGCGTCCCCTGTTCGGGGGTAAGCAGCCTGAGCCATTGGAGAAAAATCTTATTCCCCTGCGGGCTGTAATAGCCTCCCAGCGCAGCCGCAGAATGGCGACGATCGGGGTCGCCACCGATGGGGACGGGGATAGGATCTCTGCCATGGACGAGGGGGGTGGTTTCATCGACGCCCACCGCACGTTTGCCCTCATCCTTCGTTATCTGGTGGAGGAGCGCGGCTGGCGGGGGGCGGTCGTCAAATCATTTGCCCTGACCGACATGGCGAAGGAGCTATGCCGGGAATATGGACTCGAGCTGATCGAGGTTCCAATAGGTTTCAAACATATATGTGAGCAGATCGTACGAAAAGACGTCCTCATCGGGGCGGAGGAGAGCGGAAGTATCGCGATCCGTGGACACATCCCCGAGCGGGACGGAATCCTTTGTTCTATGCTGCTCACCGAGATAGCCGCTACGGCCCGCCGCCCCATAAGCACTGTGGTGAATGGTCTCCTTGATGCCGTTGGGCCACACGTTTATCATCGCCGGGATATAGAGGTGGAGGGGAGAAAAGAGGTAGTCGACCGTCTTACAAGGCAGCCCCCGGATCAAATCGCTGGTCACAGTGTTCGTGCGGTGGAGACCATGGATGGGGTGAAGCTGCGGTTTAAGAAAGGCTGGCTGCTTTTTCGTGCCTCGGGAACGGAGCCGATCCTGCGGATCTACTGTGAGATGCCCACCGAAAAAGATGTCTATACACTATTGGAGGAGTCAGAAAAACTGGCGAGAGGAGATTTGACACTATGGTAGAGCGGTACGATTTTAAACGGATACAGGAGAGGTGGAGGGATTTCTGGCGAGAACAAGGGTTCTTTCGTGCGGATATAGCCGATAAAAAGAGGAAGTTCTACTACCTCAACATGTTTCCTTATCCCTCAGGGTCGCTTCACGTGGGTCACGGACGCAATTACATCATCGGTGATGTGGTGACCCGATTCCTCATCATGCGTGGGTTCAATGTCTTAAACCCGATGGGGTGGGACGCGTTTGGCCTCCCTGCGGAGAACGCCGCCATAGAACGCGGGATCCATCCCCGCGATTGGACGCTTAATAACATTGCCCAGGCCAAGGAACAGTTCAGCGACTGGGGGATCGAGTATGACTGGGACCGCGAGGTGACCACCTGCCTCCCTGATTATTACCGTTTTACCCAATGGTTGTTCCTGCAGTTGTATGAGCACGGCCTCGCCTACAAAAAAAAGGAGACGGTAAATTATTGTCCCACCTGCGACACGGTTCTGGCAAACGAGCAGGTGGTGGGGGGCAAATGCGAGCGCTGTGGGACCCCAGTGCAGAAAAGGTTACTCAAACAGTGGTTCTTCAAGATTACAGACTACGCCGATCGACTCCTGGAGGATCTGGGCAAACTCTCAGGCTGGCCGGAGAACGTAAAGAAGATGCAGGAGAACTGGATCGGCAAATCCGTCGGGGCGGAGGTAACCTTTCATAGCGAACGGGGCGATGCGATCCCTGTATTCACCACCCGTCCGGACACCCTGTGGGGGGCGACGTTTCTGGTGCTGGCCCCGGAGCATCCGCTCGTCGAACCGCTAACCACCGAAAAGCAAAGGGGACAGGTGGATACGTACCGCAAAGAGGCAGGCAGCAGGAGCGAAGAAGAGCGTGGGGCGGCGGAGCGAGAAAAGACGGGTGTATTCATTGGGGCATACGCGGTCAATCCTGTCAACGGCGATAAAATCCCGATCTGGATCGCGGACTATGTGATGCCGGGATATGGGACAGGGGCGATCATGGCCGTCCCTGCTCACGATGAACGTGACTTTCAGTTCGCACTCAAGTTCGGCATCCCGATCATCCCGGTGATCGAGCGTTGTGATAAAGAGGCACGGTCTTTCGTCCCGCAAGAGACGATGAAGGAAGGCTTCGCCGCTGCCCTCTCCAGGGCCGGTATCGCTGTTAAAAAAGAGAATAACAGCCTACTCGTCAGCCCGAACAGGGACCAGCTTGACCAATATGTTGAGCTCGCCAGCGCGTATCTGCAGCCGGAAAGCTTTGCCTCACTCGTCGGGACCCGCTTTGCATTCATCTTCCCGGATAGGCGATCGAGCTTGACTCGGTCGCTGCCGATCGAGAGATTGTAGCCCACTGTAGGCGGCAATCGGGTGAAAGACGGACAGCCATGGAGATCCTGTGGGAATCTGAAATTTACCGGGAT
>JAYEMK010000035.1:0-9458 GCA_034718095.1 Candidatus Bipolaricaulota bacterium
AACCCATTTCGCCTTCCATGTTTGCTTTTACAGACATGTGAGATATAATGATTTTAAGGTATGTCAGGCCATTGAGGGCCATCCAGCCTGCTGGATGGCCTTTGTTTTGTGGAGGATGGGATGTGGGATAAGGCACTGGTCGTTGGGGCCTATTTCGGTGTGCTATTACTGATCGGATTTGTGGCCCGTAGATGGACAAGGAGCACGGCAGAGGATTATTTCATCGCGTCGAGGTCCTTGTCACCAATAGTGCTCTTTCTCACCATGGCTGCCACGAACTTCAGCGCATTCACCGTTTTCGGGTTCTCTGGGGCAGGATGGAGGCAGGGCTATGCCTTCTATCCGATTATGGCATTCGGAACAGGCTTTATGGCTCTTTCGTTTCACTTTATCGGGCGGGCGGTCTGGCAATTGGGAAAAAAGAAGGGCCTTTTTACCCCACCGGAGCTGGTATTCGATCGGTTTGCAAGCTACCCGCTACGGTTTCTATTCCTTGCTGTGATGGCCGTATTCACTGTTCCTTATCTGGCTATGCAGCCAATGGCAGCGGGGTTCGTGCTTGAACAGTTGTTGGGGATTCCATATTTCGCCGGGGCGGCGCTCATCACGGTGGTAATGCTTGTTTATACACTCTCCGGCGGGTTTCGTGCCATAGCCTGGACGGATGTTTTTCAGGGCACCATGATGTTTGTCCTCCTCGTGGTTGCGCTGGCCATTATCTCCTCATCCTTCGGGGGGCTCTCTGCCGCCAATAATCTGGCGGCCTCCCGCTGGCCAGAACTCTTCTCGCGGCCGGGAATGGGAGGGGCATTTTCACCTGGAATATGGTGTGGATACCTGCTCCTTTGGTTCTTCGCCGATCCGATGCTCCCACAAATGTTTCAGCGTTTCTACGCCGCCCGCGACAAGCGAGCCCTAGGGACAGCAATGGCGATATACCCATTGATCACCGCTATCCTGTTTCTCCTGCCCGTATCCCTCGGGGTGCTGGGCAGACTGGCCTACCCGGAACTTCCTATGGAGACCAATTCGGACCAGATCCTTCCCCTTTTGCTCGGACGCTATGTCTCGGGGCCTCTCGAGGCCCTCGTTCTAACCGCGGCGCTGGCGGCCCTTATGTCGACGCTGGATTCGCAGCTCCTTTCCCTGTCCTCCATGCTCACTCGCGATCTCGTCGAGCCGCTATTTTACAGGCACACCTCCACACAAGACATGGCCTCGAAACGGACCTCTACATGGTTGGGAAGACTGTTTGTAGCGGGACTGGCCCTGGCCGGTCTCGGAATAGCCTGGCATCCACCGGCAACCTTCCTCGAGATCGCCACCGAGGCGTTCAGTGGATTGGCGGTGCTGTTCCCAACTGTCCTGGCGACCCTATACTGGAAGAGGGCCACTGCGAAAGGGGCGTTTGCCTCTATCCTTATAGGGGAGGGTTTGGTAGTTCTCTACCACTTCGAGTTGCTCCCCAACCTGGGTTTATTGCCTGTTGTTCCGGTCGTAGCCGCGACTACTCTTACATTGATAGTTGTCAGTCTCATCACCCGTTCCGATACATCGGTAAAAGTACCGATAGAGGTAGGTGTGAAAAAGTTAGGCGGAACGGCGCTTTGGGGTGGGGTCTTTCTACTGCTGTTTGCATTGGGAAATGATTATTGGGCATGGGGTAACTCTGGTCTTGGCCCATTGGGCTATCCCTGGTGGCTCTGGTATTCCTTTGCGCTATGTCTCTTGACGGCACTGGCGTTTTGGGGTTTTTCCCGTAGAGAAAACTACGACAACAAGCGGTGAAAACGATTTAACACGAGAGCCGATTTAATCAGCCTTTATAACGCTACAGTCTCATCGATGACTTGATGAAAGAAAGTCTTTCCAGTGCCCTATGAAGCAGTCTTTTGCTCTGGGGACGGTTTAGCCATAGATTGGCCCCCGATGGATGGGGCAGGGGAAGGAAAAGCCGGCCATTCCGTTCATGCACATCCCCGACAAGTCTGGTGAGCTTTTCCTTACCCAGAAACCGATTGATGGCGACACGCCCAACAGGGATAATCAATTTGGGCTGAATGATCTTCAGTTCCTGAGAAAGATAGGGGGAACACAACTCTCGCTCCCTGGCCGAGGGAAGTCGGTCACCCCTCCCTCCTTGCTTTCCGGGGAAGCATTTAGTTACCGCGGTTATATATTGTTCAGCCCGAAATTCATCCTCTTTCCAACCCGCCTCTGCCAGCCAATCGAATAGTTTTTTTCCGGCCGGGCCGGAGAACGGAAGGCCGGTGGCTACCTCTTTAGCACCTGGCGCCTGCCCTACGATCATCACCTGGGCCTCTGCCCCACCGGAGAATATCGCACCCGGGGTGATGGGATAGCCAGCCTCTTGACAGCGGCGGCACGCCCGCAATTTGGAATGCAAACTACGCAACCTAGGATCTGCCATATCCGTATAGATTACTTGAGTTTCTCCGTCCCCACGAACTCACGATTCGGTGAAAGGATTTCCAATACCTCCTGATCCTCTGCCGCTAAGCGGTCCTGGGTGACCATGCGCGCCAACAATTCACCCAACCCCGGGCCGAGCATGAATCCTTGACCACACATCCCGATTGCCATCAGATAACCCTCAACATCATTTGACCAGCCAACGAGCGGGGAGCCATCCGGGGTCATCGGATAAAGTCCGCGCCAGGTACGACGCACACGGACGTTCGCCAGCCGCGGCATCAGCCCTACCATGCGCCGTGCCACCATCGGAAGAAATTCGCTCGTCTCACGGCGGTCGTAGCCCCACCTGCTTGGATCCGGGGTTATGCAAAACACGATCTGTCCATTTGCCAGTTGATAGAAATAGTAATTGGCAGATCCAGGTGCGGGCTGGACGTCTACCACCATCGGCCCGAGGAAGTGCGCCACCTGTTCAGTGATCCCCGCCTCGTGTGAGTCGGGATTAACCGGATGTTCAGCCCCTACCATTTGTCCGATCTCCCTGGCCCATGGGCCAGCAGCATTCAACACGACAGGCGCATAATAGGTCCCCCCCGTCGTCTTGACGCCCCGCACCCGCCCTCCATCGAAGATGATATCCGTGACCCGTTCATTGTAGCGGAAAGCGGCACCGGCACGTCTGGCCTCCTCGTAGAACGCATGGCCCACCAGCAGCGTAGAGCAGTGTCCGTCATCGGGAGAAAAGGTCCCACCACGCAGCCCGTTGCGATTGAGGTCGGGAACTATCTGGAGAAAATCATCCCTATCGTACCAGTCGATGTTGAGCCCGTAGCTGTGCTGAACCTCCAGCAGCTCTTTTAGGACACCCTCCTCTTTCTCGCGATAGGCGACGAAAACATAACCGCCGGTACTCCACTCTATATCGTGACCATAGGTCTCTTTCCAGCTGGATAGGATCTCCAGACTGCGCAAACACAGACGGATCTTGGCCGGGTCGGAGTGGGTGGCACGGACCCCTCCGATCGCCGCTTTGTTCGAGCCCTGACCAGGGCTGGGGAACCTATCGATGACCAACACATTCACCCCTGCCTGTACCATTGCCATTGCCGCAGGGAGCCCGACGCTTCCGGCCCCGATTATTATCACATCATAACTATTCATTTTTCCCTTCCTTCACCCCGGCGAATGTACCCAGTGGCACCTCCACGAACAACGGCCGCTTGACCAGCCCCGTGACCTCCGAGAGTGGGACCCCCTCCTCGCGGAACAGCCTCTCGATGAGCAAGGTACACGTCTTGCCACCGCATGCCCCCATTCCAGCACGGGTTACCGCCTTGATCTCGTTCATGTCCCGGCAGCCCTGGCGGATCAGCTCGCGGATCTCCCCTGCCGTAACCCGTTCACAACGGCATACGATGGCCCGATCAGGGATGTAATCCACCACCTTCGGAATCGGAGCGGTGACGGATGGCGGCTGAACACGGATCCCAGCGATGCGCTTGGCGTAGGCGGCGGGGGCCTTGACTTTAACTAAGAGAGTATGTTCTTTTCGCTTGATCACCCGTATCGGATGTATCCATGTCACTTCCACCTTGCCGAGTTCTTCACCCTCACAATCGAGCACGGTCACCTCATCGCCGATTTTGATGTTTTCTTTGGGAAACTCGTATGGTATGCTGACTGTGGGCATCGCCGCATCTTTTCGATAGTCGACAAGTGTGATCGCTAATCCAGGACAAACGGCGACACATTGTTCACAGCCGATGCAGTCGTATGGTCCCCCGATGAACTGCGGGCGCTTACGGATATCATCCGGGTCGATCTTGATCAACTTCTTTGGACACACCGTACTGCACGGATTACATGGTATCTCTTGCTTGCAGTGTAATACCGGGAAAATTCCCTCTTCCCAGGGGGGGATGTCCTCCTGGCTCAGCTCCCCAGGTTGTGACTTTAGGACCTGTGCCGTGTGGATCCATTCCGTTGGGATCTCGTTGTGATCCGTTCCCAGTGCCTGTGCCATCATCCGTCCCTTGATCCTTCCCGAGAAGATCGCCGCCGATGCCTCCGAAACCTCCTCGGCATCGCCCGCGGAGAAAACAGCCATTTCA
Source organism: Candidatus Bipolaricaulota bacterium (assembly GCA_034718095.1). Taxonomy (GTDB): domain Bacteria; phylum Bipolaricaulota; class Bipolaricaulia; order UBA7950; family UBA9294; genus JAYEMK01. The sequence goes on from JAYEMK010000035.1 coordinate 4,548, forward strand.
TACTCATCTGCCTTAGCGGTGAGCTCATTCACCGAATCAAGCCCAACCGCGACCAACACAGTGTCACAGGCGAATGATCTCTCGGTCCCAGCGAGGGGGATGAACTTCTCGTCAACCTCGGCGATCGTCACCGATTCCACTTGCTCATCGCCGTTTGCACTTAAGATAGTGTGCGAGGTGTAGATAGGCACCCCCAGGCGCGCCAGCTTGTCCCTGTGTACCTTGTACCCGCCGCATTCCGGCATCGCCTCGGCCAGCCCGACGACCTCGATCCCCGCCTGCAGTGCGTGATATCCTGCAATGAGACCAACGTTCCCACCCCCGATGATGAACAACCTCTCGGCTGCCCGGATCAGGTCACGGTTGACAAGCGTCTGGAATGCCCCGGCACCGTAAACGCCGGGGAGGGTGTTCCCCTTGAATACAAGGGATTTCTCACGTGCACCGGCGGCAACGAGTAACACCTCGGGCTCGACGATGGCATAGGTATCATTGTCGCGGAGGATCCCTATCTTCTTATCACTGAACACAGCAAGTGCTGTGCTGTTGAGCCATACGGTCGTATTCCCCATCTCGTCAAGCTCTTCTTCCAGCCTGGTGGCAATGTTTATCCCCCGTGTCCCAGCGTATACGGCCTCAGTGGAGCCGAAGAAGCGGTGTGTCTGTAGAACCAGCTTGCCGCCGAGGCGATGCTTGTCGTCGACCAGCAGGGCCTCGATCCCATACCTGCCAAGCTCGATCGCCGCGGACATTCCAGCGGGGCCGCCGCCGATGATGAGAACCGGCACATGAATCGTCTCAGGTCGTTTAAGCCCCGGTATATCCATCACCTGAGGCAATTTGGGTAGCCCGTCCAGTGGTTCTACCCTCATCCCTGGGGTCACCTGGGTCATGCACGATTTGACCGGCACCCCATTCGCGATAACCATGCATTGGGCGCACTGGCCATTGGCACAGAAGATACCCTGCGGGGAACCGTCCTTGGGATGATGTCCAAATATGCGAATCCCATTAGCGAACAGGGCGGCGGAAAGCATATCTCCCTCTTTTGCGATCAGTTTCCGCCCCTGCCAGTAAAAGGTTATATCCTCCCGTGGTTTGATCGATAAAATGGGATGTCTCTCGGTCCGATACTTTGTCATCTCTCCTCCTAACGAAAAACCCCTACCCTACAGGAGTTACACCGCAGATAGTAACACGATTCACGCTGGTTTGCCATCCCAAATTGGTTAAAGTAAAATGAAAACGCGATGATTCTTACTGACTACCGCTTTGGTCGAATCAAGGTAAATGCTAGTTATTATACGGATGATCTGATCGTGTTTGAGGATGAGATCCTCTCCCCATGGATCCGGAGGAAAGGGCATCACCTTTTTGTTGAAGACTTACAGTGGATCATTGAGTGTCGGCCGGTCATCGTCATCATCGGGACAGGGGCATTTGGCCGCCTTGCCGTTCCTCGCGAGACTAGCGAAGCACTCTTGGAAAAAGGGATCAAACTATTATCTTTCAACACCGCTGCCGCTGCCGAGGAGTATAATACAAGAGCAGCCAGGGGCGAGCGGGTCGCTGCATGTCTGCACCTTACCTGCTGAAAAATTCGTTAATAGGAGGGACACATGAAAAGAGAGGCGATCGATTTCTTGCGCGGATTGATGAAACTCGCGGGGCCATCAGGCTTTGAATCGGAACCAGCAAGGCTGTGGCGGGAAGAGGCGGCGAAGTTTGCTGACCGCACCTGGGCTGACTTGCACGGAAACTCGTTCGCCGTTTTAAACGAAGGCGGCGAACCACGGATAATGCTGGCCGGACACATCGATGAGATTGGGCTGATGATCACCTACATCGATGAGAAGGGCTACCTCTACTTTACCGGAATTGGGGGTTGGGATCCCCAGGTTCTCCCCGGGCAACGGGTGCGGATCCACGGAAAAAGGGAACCGATCTTGGGGGTGATCGGCCGTAAGCCGATCCATCTGCTGAAAGAGGAAGATAAAAAGAAGGTGGTCGAACTGGAGGGATTATGGATCGACATCGGGGCAAAGGACAAGGAAGAGGCAGCCTCGTTAGTCAGGATCGGTGATTCTGCTGTGCTCGACTACGGTTTTGATACATTGCGAAATGACCTCGTCGTTGCCCGCGGATTCGACGACCGCGTGGGGGCCTTTGTGATCCTGGAGGCAGCACGCCTGCTCACCGAAATGGATCTTGCCCCTGCTGTCTATGCAGTGGCGACGGTGCAAGAAGAGGTTGGACTGCGTGGGGCACGTACAAGCGCTTTTGGCATCGATCCGCAGGTGGGTATTGCTGTTGATGTGGGTTTTGCCACTGATACCCCTGGGGCAGAGACCGAAAAGAAGAGGGTCGGCGAGACAAAAATGGGAAATGGCCCCATTATAGCCAGGGGGGCGAACGTCAACCCGCGGCTGTTCGATCTATTGGTAGACACGGCAGAAAGCCAGAAGATACCCTATCAGCTGGAGGGGTCGCCACGTGGCACTGGAACTGACGCCAATGCGATCCAGCTTACCCGAGCAGGGGTGGCGACAGGGTTGATATCGGTCCCCAATCGTTATATGCATTCCCCTTGCGAGGTCGTGCATCTGGGCGATCTGGAGAACATCTACCGGCTGATCGCCTACACCGTGGCAACCATAGACGAGAACACCGATTTCATCCCCAATTAATCGGTCAACTCTAGGATTGATTTGGCCCGGATATGACCGTATAGTTCCCTGCCAAGAGAGCGCAAAACTGGTCGTGTTCCATGCGCGAATCTGAAATCTTACGGATCATCGAGGCACAGATCCCCGCTGCGGGGGACGACGCTGCATCCATTTCTCATGGTGGGATGGAACTGATCCTTACCACCGACATGCTTCACCAAAAAAGCGACTTCCCTGCTGGGGCCACCCCGTACACAATCGGCTGGCGCGCGGTGGCGGTCTCTCTTTCTGACCTTGCGGCCATGGGGGCAAGGCCACTTGGGATACTCCTTGCCCTCGGCGATCCCAAACTGGCCGAGGAGACAATAAGCGGTATCCTGCAGGGGGCCCGGGATTGTTGCCATGCGGTTGGAACCCAACTTGTGGGTGGAGATCTCGATTGCCATCAGGAATTGACCCTGGTTAGCACTGGAATCGGGGAGACAAGGCGACCAGTACTGCGCCGCGGTGCCCGGCCAGGGGAGATTGTCTGTGTCACCGGGGAGCTCGGTCGGACTCAGGCGGGATTGCAACTGTTCGCCCGAGGGGATTATAGCAAGGCAAACGAGCTGTTCCGTTTTACCCCGCGCATTACCTGGGGACAGCTATTGGCGGATTATGCCACGAGCATGATCGACATTTCAGACGGACTGGCGCGTTCGCTTTATCAGCTGGCAGAGAGAGGCGCGATCGGCTTTTCCATCGAAGAAGTAACGCTCCCCATTATCTCGCCCCTGAAGGAGATCCTTGCCCCAGCTGATTATCGTTCCCTGGTACTGTTCGGGGGTGAAGACTACGAACTTTTATTTACCATCCCCGAAGAATCGATTTCTTCCCTGGACCGGCAGTTGCGGATAAGCCGCATCGGTAGGGCGTCCAGGGGTGGGGTACTCCTCGACAACCGTGAGCTCCCCAACAGAGGTTACGAACACTAAAAAGGGTTCTTTGTCGTTTCGAGTGGGTAGTGACTTTTAACTTCGGTTCGCATGGGACAGATACCAAAGAGAATTCACCACGAAGAGCACGAAGGACACGAAGAATGGAATTCGATGAGCTGTCAAATAGGGTAATTGGTTGCGCGATTGAAGTGCACCGGAAACTGGACCCAGGATTGTTGGAGTCTACCTACCCGCAGTGCCTCTTACCCCTCGGGGGGTGTAGTAAAAGGACCAGCTACTACACCCCCCAAGTGTCCTTCGTGGTAAAATAATCCGGAGTGCGAACCCTGCCGCCTTGCCCGGTGCGGTAGGCCAAACGACCAACGAGAAGACGCTACCCACTCGAAACGACGAAGAGCCGTTGAGTATGATTATAGCTGACTGCAGAATGGCAAGTTGATGGATAAAACACTGGTATTTAGTATTAACTCTGTGGCAGATAAAGGGGGTATCTTGCGGCGGTTGGAAAATGTGTTTATTTACGTTTTGTTGGAGATAATCTGGGTTTTCTATGCAGGATTTACCTTCTTGATCCTCCCCTTTATCGCAAAAACTAAGCTAAAAGGAACGTTGCCGGACCCTCCGTTTATATTGTGTGCGACACACGTTGGGAATTTTGACCCACTATTTATAGTTAGGGGGACTGGACGATACAGAATGAGGGCGATCTATCAGATGGATGGACCACATCCCGTCATACGTCTTCTCTTCAGGGCGTTCTGGCGGTTTCGTGTCTCACAGCTCCCAGAATTAAGACCTTCTTTGAACAGGAGGACGATGAGCGAAGCCGTAGGCCACCTCAAGCGGGGAGGCACGCTGATGATATTTCCCGAGGGGTATTGGGCCTACGAGAAAAAGCTTTATCCCGGTGCAGCCGTTATGGCGCACAGGGCGAATGTCCCGGTTGTGCCTGTAGGGATAGAGAATGGGGCCGTTTTCCGGCCGGGGATCGCACCGCAACCGTTTCATCGAGTCGTTAAAAGACTGATCAGAGATTACCGGCACTGTGGACGTGTTACCGTGCATTTTGTCGATCCCATATATCCCAAAAACCGACTAGAAGAAGGGGAAGATGTCGATAGATTGGGGCGATCGATTGAGGCGAGTTTTAACAAATTCTACAGGCGATTTTACAATATAGATGGTCCTGTGTGGGAGAAACGTGTAGATGTCGAGCGTTAAAACGAAAAAGGAGGATTTACAATGCGTCTCTATCTTGTCCGGCATGCGGAAGCTAAGAGCAAACAAGAGGACCCGGCTCGCCCCCT
>JAYEMK010000036.1:0-4764 GCA_034718095.1 Candidatus Bipolaricaulota bacterium
GATTACCTTGCTGAAATAGCTACCGTCATACAAGAGAAGGGTATCCGACGTCTTGCCTTTGCCTCCTGGCGGATGACTTACTTTCTGATCGAGAAGCTGCGGGAGATTCCGGGGATTGAGCTGGTTACTTCTGATGATCCTGTGCGAAGTTTGCGTGCGATAAAGGATCCCAATGAGATAGAGCTAATTCGCAAAGCGACGAAGATCTCCGAGCGGGCACTCGCCGAGCTCATCGAGGGAATCAAGGTTGGGATGAACGAGGTTGACATCGCATTCCGATTCGGTCTAATAATGCGAGAGAAGGGTTCGGACCGTCTCTCATTCGACATGACTGTTGCCTCTGGGCCCAATTCGGCATTGCCTCACTACCGGCCCTCTCTTGGGCGCCGGAGACTTATCGCTGGGGATCTACTGTTGTTCGACTTCGGGGTGGTGGTGGATGGCTATTGCTCCGACATGACCCGGACATTCGTTGTGGGAAAGGCGACGAATGAGCAGAGGGAGGTCTACAACTGGGTGTTGAAGGCGACGGAGGCAAGCCTGTCGAAACTCCGTGCCGGGGTTCCCGGAGAAGAGGTCCATCGGGCAGCGGTTGATGTCATTGCCCGTTCCCCGTACAAAGACTATGCGTTTCTCTCGCCAGTGGGGCACGGGGTCGGCCTGGAGGTCCATGAGCTTCCGCGAATGGGGCTAGATCCGGGCGTACTCAAACCGGGGATGGTCGTGACCATCGAGCCTGGCATCTATATCCCTGGGTTTGGCGGGGTGCGGATTGAGGAGATCGCTGTGGTTAATGAGGACGGCTACGAGTTGCTCACTGGTTTCCCTCGGGACCGACTGATCGAGATCGGATAGACACCAGGAGGTGGTCATGCCTGCGGGGTACTGGAACAGGGTGTTGAGGGTTGACCTTTCCACTGAAAAGATAAAGGTGGAGGAGGTCCATGGCGATGTATGGAAACTCTGCGTCGGTGGGGCCGGGTTTGCGGCGAAGGTGATGTTAGAGGAGATGGATGAGGAGACTGGGGCATTCGACCCCGGCAACCTGCTTGTGTTCGCATTGGGTCCATATCAGGCTGGAAGAAACCCCGGCAGTGCCAAATGGACGGTCGCAGCTAAATCACCTTTGACGGGCACTTATGGAGATTCCGCTGCCAGCGCCAATTGGGGCCCAGCACTTAAACGGGCCGGATATGATGCCCTCATCGTGAGAGGTAAGGCAACCAGGCCGGTCTATCTCTTCATCGATGAGGATCAAGTGGAGATAAGGGAGGCCGGTAATCTGTGGGGGCTCGATTCGTACGAGACGGTGGGGGCAGTGAGTGAAGAGACGGGGAGTGGTTTCTCTGTTGTTACGATCGGTCCTGCCGGAGAACGGCTGGTTAGGTTTGCATGCATAGTCGCTGATGCGCACAGCTTTGCTGGTAGGTGTGGTATGGGTGCGGTAATGGGATCTAAGAGGTTGAAGGCGATAGCGGTGCGGGGGAGTAAGGGGGTAAAGGTACATGATCCCGCGGGCCTAAGTCGCGTCGCCAAACAGCGGTTCAGGGAGATCTTCGCCGCGTCCAAAGACGGGCTCAGGCTGCATGGGACCCCAGAGCTATGCATCACGGCTGAAGAGGTTGGCGACATGCCGATCAAGTACTGGACAGGAGACACCTTGCCGGAAGGGGCTAAGAGGTTGGGGGCACCAAATTATACGGAGATCCTCCACGCCCAGGCCCTACCTTGTGCCAACTGTCCGGTGGGCTGCCACCGCAATGTCGAGGTGGAGAGTGGACCCTACGCGATGAAGGGCCCCGGCCCCGAATATGAGACACTGGGGATGTTGGGAACAAATCTGCTGATCGATGATCCAAAGGCGGTTGCAAAGGCAAACGATCTGTGTAACCGCTTGGGGATCGATACGATCTCCGCTGGGGCGTGTGTGGGGCTGGCAATGGAGTGTTACGATAGAGGCTGGCTGAGGAAGGAACAAATAGGGATTGACCTTAAATGGGGTGATGAACAGGCGATGATCGAGATGGTCCAGCAGTTGGGAAATCGGTCCGGGTTTCTTGGTGAGGGCTTTGCCGATGGGGCGCTCGCCGCTGCTAGGCAGATTTGCCCTGAGGCTGAGCCGCTGGTAGTCCATGTCAAGGGATTGGACTTCCCTGCCCATGATGCACGCGCCTGCTTCAGCCTGGCTGTGAACTACGCGACATGTACCAGAGGCGCCTGTCACATGCGCGGGGTAACCGAAGATGTGGAGATGGGGGGATTATTGATCCCTGAGCTGGGGATCACCGAGGGATGGACCCAGTATTTCTCTCAGGAAAACAAGGCGGAGCTGGCGGTCAGACTCCAGGATCTCTGTGCGTGGATGAATTCTCTTGTAATCTGCACGTTCATGGTCGACGGCGGTGGGTTGAGCCTCACTGCCCTGTTGGAGTTGTTCAATCTGGTGACGGGCTGGGATTGGGATGTCGAGACCGCGATGAAAAGCGGGGAGAGGATCTTTAATCTGCAGAGGCTTCTCAACCTACGTGATGGCCATGGGCGCCACACCGACACGATCCCCCCTAAGATGACGGTACCCGCCAGGGATGGGTTCAGGGCAGGGCAAACCCCAACCCCTTTTGATGCATACCTGGATGAGTACTACAGGTTGAGGGGCTGGGATTTGAAAGGGAGTCCGACCCCTGAATGTTTACAGGGGCTTGATTTGCTAGGGTACGCGGCCCACGCCGGGCATCTCTAGAAAACGCCTGACTTTTTCACACACCAACATCAAAATAGGGTTCCTTATCGTTTTGAGTGGGTGATTTGGAGTTGAGTTCAGACAGGACGGATGCCGAAAAGAATTCACCACGAAGAGCACGAAGGACACGAAGAATGGACCCCTGATGAACTTCAATGTCACCAGGCTTAAGAGTAGAATTAAGCGCTTTGTCCTATAACCTCTTCGTGTTCTTCGTGGTAAAATAATCCGGAGTGCGAACCCTGCCGCCTTGCCCGGTGCGGTAGGCCAAACAACCAACGAGAAGACGCTACCCACTCGAAACGACGAAGAGCCAAAATGGCAAAGGGGCTTACCCCAGTTGTCCGTCGAGTGAAGGGGTCGAATGAAGCTATGAACAGGAGGTAGATGTGGAACAAGAGCTTATACGTCGCGGAAGAGAGAAGATAGAGTGGGCCCGCTCCTGGATGCCCCTTCTTGCAGAGATCCGAGGGGGGTTCATCCAGGATAGGCCGTTTTCAGGAAGGAGGGTCGGGGTTAGTATTCACCTGGAGGCGAAGACAGCCTGTCTGGCACTACTGCTGCGCGACGGCGGCGCGCAGGTCTTTGTCACCGGCAGCAATCCGCTCTCCACACAGGACGAGGTGGCTGCTGCCCTGGCAGAGGAGGACGGGATCAGCGTTTACGCCCGGCGTGGGGTGAATCAGGAGCAGTACCGGGACCAGCTGAAGAGGGTTCTCGAAAAAAAACCGCAATTGATCCTGGATGATGGTGGTGATCTTACCTCCCTTATGCATGAGTTGGGGGATACCGATGGTGTATTAGGGGGGGCGGAGGAGACCACCACCGGCGTCACCCGCCTTCGTGTTTGGAGAAAGCAGGATAGGCTTCGCTTTCCCATGTTTGCCGTGAACGACGCCAAGATGAAGTATCTGTTCGATAATCGCTATGGGACCGGCCAGTCCACCTGGGATGCGATAATGCGTTCGACAAACATGCTGGTTGCCGGGAAGAGTGTCCTCGTTGCAGGCTACGGCTGGTGTGGGCGTGGGATTGCCCTGCGCGCACACGGCCTTGGGGCAAGGGTGAGCGTGGCGGAGGTGGATCCAGTGCGGGCGGTGGAGGCAGTCATGGACGGTTTCAAGGTGGCCCCGCTCCGAGAGGCGATCGGAGAGGCTGATTTTGTCATCACTGCCACTGGCTGTCGCGATGTGGTGATGAAAGAGGCATTGTTGCACGCCAAGGATGGGTTGCTGCTTGCCAATGCTGGTCACTTTGACGTGGAGATTGGTAAACCGGCGCTTTCCTCACTCGCTAGCTCCCGGCGAACCGCCCGTGAGGGGATCGAGGAATTTACCCTAAATGACGGAAGGAGGGTCTATCTACTGGGGGAAGGGAGGCTTGTTAACCTCGTATTGGGCGATGGTCATCCGATTGAGATAATGGATATCTCCTTTGCCCTACAGGCATTGACCCTCCGTTATCTGGTGGAGAACGCCCCCCTGGCCGTCGATCTGTACGCTGTACCCCCGCAGGTCGACGACCACGTTGCCAGGATGAAGCTTGCCAGCCTCGGGGTTCAAATTGATTCCCTGAGCGCAGAGCAGCGAGAATACCTGGGTCTGGAACCCGTCGACAAGGTGCGTTGAAAAGGCAAGACTAGTTGAGTATCATTTTCGCATTTGGGAGTAAGCTACGGAGGAGGTATTTTTGTGAGCCCTGGGAGACGATTACCCAAACGGGTTGGGGATGCGATACATGCGATAGGTAGGCGGAAGCGTGCAGTTGCCCGTGTCTACATGACCGAAGGCGAAGGCGATATAGTTATAAATGGGAGGCCTGTAGATGATTATTTTGCCTCCTATCTACAGACCTCTGAGCGACTTGAGAAGACCCTCAATCAGCCGTTTTATGTGACCAATACCGTAGGGGCGTATGATGTGCGCGCCCGTGTGGGTGGAGGGGGGTATGCCGGCCAGCTCGAGGCGGTCCGACTGGGGATCGCGCGGGCCCTGTTAGGGTCAGCTGCCGAATACAGGGTTCCC
>JAYEMK010000036.1:4864-9364 GCA_034718095.1 Candidatus Bipolaricaulota bacterium
AAGGTGGGACTATAATCACGTTCGTGGTGGCAATTGTCCTCGCCATCGGTGGGTTTGTCGTGCTCCCAATTTATATCACGAACTCGGTCCCTGGGTTGAGAGAGGGGAATCCTATTCTATTTAACCTTGTGGAGGGGCTGATCAGGATCGCCTTCTTTCTTCTCTATCTTGTTGTAATATCCCGTCTGTCTGATATCCACAGGGTATTTCGCTATCATGGGGCTGAACACAAGACCGTGTACACCTATGAGGCAGGGGAGGAGCTGACCGTGGAAAATGCGCGGAAATATACGACCCTTCATCCTCGTTGTGGTACAGCGTTTTTAATGATCGTCCTACTGATTGCCATCCTCGTATTTTCGCTTGCCGGCAACCCGGTATTATGGCTGAAGATTACATCGAGGCTGCTTCTTCTTCCGGTGGTGGCTGGGATCTCCTATGAGGTGCTCCAGTTCGGTGGAAGACACATGGAGCGTGGGTGGGTGCGTTTTTTCGTCAAACCTGGCCTATGGCTGCAACGGATCACCACCGCCGAGCCAAGCGACGATATGCTCGAGGTGGCAATAGCTTCTTTACGAAGAGTGACAGAATAGTTGTATTTACAGCGACAGTGCCGGGGCTGGGGCCAGAGAAAGTTGATGGCTCTCTTGTTTATTTAGGTGATGGAATGCACCCGCGGCGGCGATCATCGCCGCGTTGTCCGTGCATAGCGTCTGTGGTGGAAAGAAGACCTCTATTTTACGCCTCTGGCCAGCGGCGAGGATTTTTTCTTGCAGTTGGGAATTTGCCGCTACCCCTCCAACTACGATGAGCCGTGATAGCCGATAGCGGCGTGTTGCCTCGATCGATTTTTTAACGAGTACCTCGGTCAGGCTTCTCATGAACGAGGCGGCCACATCCTCTTGTTTTTCATCCGGATGGTCATTCAGGTAATAGCGAACCGAGGTCTTAAGTCCGGCGAAGCTGAAGTCAAATCCCGCTGATGACTCCATCGGTTTGGGAAACGGGATGGATTCAGGGTCCCCACGACGGGCGAGCTGGTCGAGGGCGGCACCGGCTGGGTAATCCAGGCCAAGCATCTTGCCCACCTTGTCCAGCGCTTCTCCGGCAGCATCGTCTACGGTTGCCCCAATTGGCTGATAACTGCCATATTCTTTGACCAGAATAAGGCAGGTGTGTCCGCCGGATACGATCAGCGCCATGAAAGGTGGGGTCGCTGCAGTGTGGCTCAACCGATGTGCAAATATGTGGCCTTCCAGGTGGTTGACCCCGATGAACGGTACTCCAAGGCCGAAGGCGGTGGCCTTTCCCTGTGATAAACCGACGAGCAACGGGCCGATGAGCCCGGGGCCGTAGGTTGAGGCGACGAGTGAGATTTTATCGATTGGAATCTTCGCTTCGGCGAGGGCCTCCCGGACCAGATAGGGGAGCTTGCGCAGGTGGTTACGAGACGCGAGCTCCGGTACCACCCCGCCGTAACGGGCGTGCAATTTGGCCTGGGAATAAACGAGGTTGCAGCGGATCTCCGTCTCGCCAGCCAGGATAGCGACCGCGGTCTCGTCGCAGGAGGTCTCTATCCCCAATGTATAAAAAGGGTTTTGCATTATAGGTAATCTTCCTTCAAGACCCCTATATACGGGAGGTTTCGATATAATTCTGCGTAGTCCATCCCGTAGCCAACGATGAATTCGTCCTGGTTGAGTACAAATCCTACGTAATCGATGTCGACCGGGATCTCGCGTCGGATTACCTTGTCAATTAAAGTACAAAAGTTTAAAGATGCCGGGTTGCGTGCTGCCAGGGTGCGCTTTAGATAATGGAGGGTGTAGCCAGTGTCGATGATATCTTCCACTATCAGTACATCTCGCCCTTCGATCGGCCGGTCGAGATCCTTGATCAGGCGTACCGCCCCCGGCGAAGTCCCATCTTGATAAGAGGAGACGCAGATAAAATCGTATTCTAGCTCGATCGGGATCTCGCGCATTAGATCTGACATGAATATCATCGCCCCATGCAGAACACAGACCAGGATAGGGGGGCGGGCCTTGGCTGTATGTGCTGTGCCATAGTCTCTCGCGATCTCGCGGCCGAGTTCCCTTATTCGCGCGTGTAGCACGTCGGCGCTGAACAGCACTTTTTGGATTCTATCTTTCAGTATTTCACAGGACAAGGTCCTTGTTCCTCACTTGCTCTTGGATATTCATTATTGAGGGCGAGTCCGGAACTTTCCCTCGAGCTTCTCCATTCGGTCTGTAATTCCGCCGTATTCGAGATCTGGGAAGGGAAGCATTGCCGGTCCCGAAAAACCCTGTTGCCTGATAGCCTCTGCCTTTTGTGCAACTTTGTTCCGTACCCAGTCCCAGTATGGGTGGTCGAACACGTCGGCCGGTTCGGTCAGTTTCCCGTTATGGACGCAGAAGGCGAGGCAGGAAACGATCGGTGGCCCATCGAAGAATGAGACCCCTGTCCTTGCCTTTACCGGCATCAACGGGCCGGTGTGGCTGCCTCGCATGAAGCCAGCGACGAGATGGCCAATGCTGAACGGGGACAGTACCTCCCCGGTGGCAGGAAAGGATTTCTGTGTGCGAATTAGCATGGCAGGATCGTCCTTCCCTACATATTTGCCGGCGATATTACGCAGCCTGGTTGTGCTGCAGGAGACGGCCTGTTCTCCAGTGGCACGTGAGTGGATCGACTCCACCACGAATCTTCCATTATCGCGCAACAGGGCGGCGAGATCGTAGGTGTCCTCAGGGACGGACAGTTTGATAATTCTGTCTTTGTCAGTGTTCTCGACGTCCATTACCGTAAACGTGAATCCTTTACCTACGGTCGGGGAGAGGATCAATCCGGCGTTGTACATCGGGTCGGAGAATGCCAGATACAGTGGAAGATTGTAGGCGCCGGGCTCTGTTTTATCAGCGGTGAATAGGAGAAAAGGCTCATTTTTCCTCTCCTCGAATGTCAGCTCGGCGACCCCTGGTCCCATGCCACGTACATTTCCGGAGAAGGCATCCTTTAGAAGGTCTTGCCCCGCACCGTACAAACCTTGTTCCCTGGCGATTTCAGTCCCCGCTTTGAACGCTTCCCACGCCAGCCTGTGAATCTCGGCATTTCCCAAACCCCGCTCGTGTGTGAGGAGGATCGCGATATCATCTCCTGTGTAACCGATGTAATAGTCGTGGATTAGGTCTTTCCCAGTCGTGGCGATGAATCCATCAATCTGATCTAAGAGCCTCTTAGTAGGGGTTAGATGGCCGCCGACGCTTCCAATATCGGCCTTTATTGCGGTGAGAGTTGTCTCCATGTGATTTCCTCCTCTTGGGGCGCCCTTTACGGGCGAGCACTTATTGTAGATTTTCCCCTCCAGTTGGGGATTAAACCTCTATATATCATAGTCTACCCGATTCCTATTTTTTCACAAGCACTGAGGGTATATGGCTAATCCAACCTGGCGCGAAGCCGTGATAGAGTAAAAGAAAGATGCGGATAGCTACTTAAGGCGAGCCCTCAGTCGTGCTGACATGTAATCCATAGCCCATACGGTGGCCAGGATAAGCAACATCATCATCCCAACCATGTGGAACTTATATAGCAGAGTGTACTGGTAGAGGAGCTGCCCAATTACGGGGACGCCGATGAGCCCGATCACAGTTGCCATTCGAACGTTGATATCCCACCGATAGATCGTGAATGACAAATATGGATTGATGATCTGGGGAACGATTCCATAGAGGATAACCTGAAGTTGATTCGCTCCGGTAGCTCTTATTGCTTCCACCGGACCGGGATCAATCGATTCCAACCGCTCCGAGTAGAGTTTCGTCAAATCGGCAACTGAGTGAACGAACAGGGCGAGCACGCCTGGGAACGCCCCGACCTTCACCCAAACGATGAAGATGATCCCCCAGATGATCGGTTCGATAGAGCGTATGATGCTCATCACAGCGCGAATGACAGTATAGACAATTCGTCCAATGATCCCGTGGGTAAGGTTTCTGGCGGCGAGGAAGCTCAAGGGTGCGGCAAGGACGATCGCGAATGCTGTGGCGAGGAAAGCCGTAAAGATCGTTGTAATTAGGTATCGAAACCCTTTGAGGAAAACGGACCAATCGGGGGTTAGAATGGCTGCCCAAATTTGACCCGTCTTCGGCGCACCGGTCAAGAAGGCGCGGATGTCGACCTTGGTAAACAGCGCAGCGGTAACGGTCGTTACTGTAACAATTCCCAAGACAGCGAGTGCCCAACTCTCGGTATAACGGCGACGGGAGGTCCGGCGGCCCGGCTCAGCCTTAACGAGCGAAAGGCCGCTTAAGCGATCGTGAAGCGCTCGTCTGCCCTGGTCATCAGCGAAGATTAAGCCAAGGAGAGGAAGCCCAAGGACGTTCCAGAGGAGGAAGCGAAGAAGCCTTCTTCCCAGCCGTTCAGACAGCCGTCCCTGGCCGCCGCTTATCTGCAGACCCAAAAGTTTCATCCCGACCGAGATTCCAAAATTTTCCC
>JAYEMK010000037.1:0-9269 GCA_034718095.1 Candidatus Bipolaricaulota bacterium
CGGGAGTGGGTATAGAAGATATCCCCGGGATATGCCTCACGGCCAGGCGGGCGGCGCAAAAGAAGGGCCAGCTCGCGGTAGGCAACCGCATGCTTGGATAGATCGTCGTAGACGATGAATGCGTCCTTCCCGGCGTACATTACCTCTTCGGCTATGGCACAGCCCGCATAAGGGGCCAGGTACTGCATGGGGGTGGGGTCGTTGGCATCGGCGGAGACGATGATCGTATATTCCATCGCATCATGCCGTTCCAGTGTATCGATCACCCGGGCGATCGCTGATGTCTTCTGTCCTATTGCCACGTAAACACAAGTTACGCCGGTCCCCTTTTGGTTGATGATGGCGTCGACGGCGATAGCTGTCTTGCCGGTACGACGGTCACCGATGATCAACTCCCGCTGTCCGCGTCCGATCGGGGTGAGGGCATCTATCGATTTTAGCCCCGTCTGGAGGGGGGTGTTCACCGGCTGCCGGGCGATGACCCCGGGGGCTCTTATATCCGCCTTGCGGGTGTTTTTGGACGATATCGGCCCCTTGTCGTCCTTAGGCCGGCCGAGGGGGTCCACGATTCTCCCGAGCAATTCCTCTCCTACCGTGGTTTCCAACACCCGCCCGGTTCGCTGTACCTCGTCTCCTTCCTGTACTTGTTCGCTCTCCCCAAACAGGGCGATCCCCACGCTGTCTTCCTCCAGATTAAGTATGAGGCCATAAAGATCGTTTGGAAATCGGACGATCTCCGAGGCCATTGCATCCTGCAGCCCGAATACGCGGGCGATCCCGTCCCCAACCTCGGCCACCACCCCTACCTCGTTCATCTCCAGGTCATAGTCGAGCTGTTTGATCTGCTGTTTTAGTATTGCACTGATCTCATTCTTACGTGTCGTCGGCACTTTTTCCCCTATCGTTCCAGTAGGGACTTCAATCGGTTCAGCCTCGCCTGCAATGTACCATCGATGACTCTTCCGCCCATCTCCAGCCTAACCCCCCCGAGAAGCCCGGGATCAACCCTCTCCTTCAGACTCACTGTACCACCGAGCAGGCCCTCCAACCGGTTCTCCAGGCGGGTGCGATCCTGTTCCGATAACGCCTGTGCTGTAGTTATTCCGATCTGTATTCTTCCTTCCTGTTCGGCCCGCCGGGTAAGGAATTCCTCATAGATAAGCCCCAGATAGCCTTCGCGTCCGTTACGGATCAACAGGTAGAAGAGGTTTCGCAGGTAGGAACAGATGTCGGGGAAGGTAATGTCTATCAGCTTCCTTTTGTTCTCCCGTGGAACCAATGGATGGGACAGGAAGAACTTAAACCTGGGGATCCCTGCAATCTCGGCGAGGATCTCTTGATAGTCTGACTCAATCCTGGCCTGACTATCCTCCTCCACAGCGAGCCTGTGCAGGGCCTCGGCATAGCGCTGTGCGATCTCGCGCGACTTCATCCCTTGGCCCTCAGTGTGTCTTCCTCCAGCGAGGCAATGAACTCATCCAGCAGTCGGCGATGGTCATCTGCAGTTATCTCGCGTTCGAGCACCCGCGTCGCCCCCAATACCGCGATCTCAGCATAGGCTCGTCGGAGATCTCTCTCCATAGATCTCCGCTCCTTTTCTATCTGATCTCTGGCCGCGGTGAGGATCCGCTCAGCCTCTTTTTTGGCGTCCTCCTTGGCGGTTGAGATGATCTTCTCTTCCTGTGTCCTTGCCCTCTCAACCGTGCGCTGGGACTGCTCGTAGGCGGCTTTGAGGGTCTCCTCTCTCTCCTGGGTCAGCCTGGCTGCCTTCTCTTCATCCTCACGCGCTTTCTCCATCCGTGCCGCGATCCGCTCACGGCGGCGATCGAGGTACGCAAGCGCTGGCTTAAATAGAAGCCGCTTTAACAGATAAAGGAGGATGGCGAAGTTGATCAGGTTAAAGATCAAGGTCCAGTTGATCGTCTTGACGACCTTTCCCCACTCGAACCCCACAATCCCTCCTACACTACAAACAGCAAGACTATTGCCACTACCAGCGAGTAAATACCGGTCGATTCAGTGATCGCCTGTCCGAGGACCATCGTGCGCATCAGCGCCCCTTCTATCTCCGGTTGACGGGCCATCCCGTCCAGGGCGTGTGCAGCTACATTCCCTTCCCCAAGAGCCGATCCGATCGAGCCGATCGCCATGACAAAGCCAGCGGCGATGTACTTGGCCGCGGCCACGATATCGGCACCATTGATTTGACCAACGATACTCTGAGCCTCTTCCAATTTAACCTCCTTCTGTTAAGTTTCTACCGCCACATTGATGTACGCGACGGCAAGTATGGCGAAGACAAATGCCTGAATAGCGCCGATGAACAGTCCGTAAAAGGCGTTGAGCGCAGCGGGGACGACTACCGGTGCAAACTTAGCCGTCACGACCGTGATCAGGATCATGCCTCCAAACACATTTCCAAACAGACGAAACGCATGTGATACTGGTTTTGCCACTTCGCTGATGATGTTTAGCGGCAGTAGAAACGGATAAGGTTCGATGAATCCTTTGAGGTATCTCATCCCCCCCTTCATGCGTACGGCAAACACCTGAGAGACGAAGAACACAAGCAATGCCAGACTCATAGTTACGTTAAGGTCCTGGGTCGGTGAACTGCAATACGGGATCACCGACAGCCAGTTAGAGAAAAGCACAAACAGAAAAATTGTGGAAACGAATGAGAACAGCTCTCTGGCCAGTTTTTCCGAGGCGAAGTTTGCCGTTAGCTGGCCCTGTAGTAACTCGACTACTGAATCGATCAGCGCCTGGGTACGGCTTGGTTTTTCCTCGATTCCCTGCCTGAGGCCCCGCCTGAGTATAAATGCTATGCCAACCAGGATGGCTATCACAACCCAGCTCATCCCGATCGTTATAACATCGAAGCTGAATGAGAAACCGCCGACCGATACGGTCAGGATCAGTTTCTCGCCTAGGTGTTCGAGCATCGAACCCCCTTGCCCCTTCGCAGATATAAGAGAGGTAGAACCATCTGTGAGCAGATAAGCCAGCCACTGGCAGCGAGGAATGCGACATAGTCGACCTGAGTCACTACCACCAGGGCAAGCGCCATGAACATGAGCCGTCCGAGGCTTGCCAGGCCGGCGATGGCACGTCCATGCCCCTTTGACCCTGATTTTAGGATGGAATGGCCCGCCTCGTACAGGAACAATGAGTTTACCACAAACAGGGCAAACCCAATTACAACACCCACTGCAGGCGCGGTTTTCCCAATCGCTGCGAGGATAATGGCCGTCCCCGCGCAGAGGGAAAACATGGCCGGTAGACGAAATAGCCTGATAAATTCAACGGCTTGACTTTGCATTGTGATTTTATTGTTTTAAGGCCCCAAGGCTAGACTGTCCGCAACTGTTTGTTCTTTTCCTCGACCAGTTTGTCGACCCTATCCGAGTAGCGATGAATTGTATCGTCGTTTTCCTCCCGTGAATGGTGGTATTCATCCTCTGAAATGGAGCCGGCTTCCTTCATCTTTTCCAGCTTATCGTTGGCTGTTCGCCTGATATTACGCAGGGCGATCTTTGTGTCTTCCCCTTTTCCGTTGATGATCTTGGTCAACTCCTCGCGCCGCTGCTGGGATAATTTGGGAATCTTGATTCTAATAACCATGCCGTCGACCGATGGATTCAGACCGAGATCAGCTGAGAGTATCGCCCGCTCGTAGGCGGGCAGCTGTGATTTGTCATAGGGTTGAATGACCAGAAGATCGGGCTCGGGGGCAGCGACATTTGCAAGCTGTTTGAGGGGAGTCGCAGTGCCGTAGTAATCGACGATAACGTCCTCGACCATGACGGGGTTGGCTCGACCAGTCTGCACCTTGCCTAGATTACCTTTAAGCACCTCAATGCTTCGATCCATGTGCTCGAGCATCTCGCGCTTAACTTGTTCTGGCATAGAAAACACCTCAATTACGAAATTGTAAAGCTATCGCCTTTTCAAGTCAACGCAAGCCTCTTAAGCACCTTTGCACCTACGCTCATCCACCTTGCTATCCCTGTGGGTGAGGAGTGAGCTCAGTTTCGGGAGAGCCTGTTTCATCGCCTGTTCGCCAGAACGGAACCCAGTAGCTGCCTTGAGGTAGCTCAATCCACACGGAAGGTCCGGACGAACGATCAGATCCGCCGGCCACAGGGTGAGCTTGAGGCGCAATATTTCCTGCTGGAAGATGGCTGCAGACTGGTTGATGACGCTGTAAACCCCGGGAAGAGAGCGCTCGTTCTCTGGTCGCTCGCGAAACAGGTCGTCCAGGAGCCCCGTCAGGCTTCCAGGAACCCACGTCTGGTTCGTTAGCCCCTCTCGGAGATGCTGCCCTAACCTATCCCACAAACTCCGCCCGCCAGGAGTGGTTGGGCGAGGTGTGGGAACGATGTCCACCCCAATCACCAGGTCTGCCCCAAGCTCGCGACAAACACGTACGGGAAGTGGCTCGATCAGACCGCCGTCCACCAGCAAACGGCCCTCCCAGCGCACCGGATGGAAGATCCCCGGGATAGAAGCGGAGGCTCGCATTGCGTCAGCCAACGGCCCACGACGAAGGACCACGGCCTCACCGGTGTCGATGTCACAGGCTACTGCAGCAAACGGGATGGGAAGGTCCTCGATCCGTGCATCGCCAAGCAGGGCCCGGAGGTACTTGTGCAACTCACTTCCTGAGCTTAAGCCTGCACGGGGAAAGGTGGGGAGGAAACTCCGCACCACCTTGGGTAGGTCGGTGTCGAGCCATTCGCGTTCAATCCGTTCTACAGACACCCCGGCAGCGTAGGACCCGCCCACCATCGCCCCGATGCTCGAGCCGGCGATGGCGGAGAGGGGGATGCCCTCCGCTTCGAGAACCTTCAACACACCGGCATGGGCCGATCCCCGCGCGCCACCGGAAGCAAGAGCCAGGCCGATCTTCATGCCTTCAAGATCTCTTCTCACTTTCTTCACCTTACTCTTCTTTGAGGTTTTTCTTCCCGAACCAGTCAGC
The DNA here is from genome assembly GCA_034718095.1 of Candidatus Bipolaricaulota bacterium. Taxonomy (GTDB): domain Bacteria; phylum Bipolaricaulota; class Bipolaricaulia; order UBA7950; family UBA9294; genus JAYEMK01. The sequence goes on from JAYEMK010000037.1 coordinate 4,985, forward strand.
ACCCCGATGGCTGAGGTCGATAATTCCGACACCGACGATGCAAAAGGACGATAGCTTCTGCAGAAGGGAGAAGGCCACAGCCCCGTCGATCGGTAATCCCATAATGCTAAAGACGGCGGCGTAGGCCCCTTCCATGATACCTATTCCTCCAGGGGTGAGCCAGGAGAAGAGGGAGAAGACCGTGCTCAAGGCGAAGAAGAGGAGAAGTTCGCCAATGGAGAGGAGCCTTCCATAGGCGAAGGAAAAGAAGACCAGCGGAGCCAACACGTTTAATCCCACCGAGAGGGTGAGGAGCCCGGCAGCCTTCAGGCTTGCCCGTCGATGACCTACCAAAGCCGCGTTGACCTCTCCTTCTACCCGGTCCAGGGCCTCCTCCACACGTTTGACCCATCTCCACCGGGGAAGATGACGAATGATGAACGTAACAGAACGCGATGCCCACGTCGCTTGGCGGAAGATCCCCACCACCAGGATCCCGCCCCCAACCAGGGTCACCCCAGCAAGGGCGAGGACCCCCTGTTGGATGATGACCGGGATTGTGCTCTCTCTCAGTCCGATACTCCCTCCTGCAAGCAGCAGGGTCGCGATGATGATCAAGTAGAAGAGCCTCTCGATGAGGATCGTGGCGATAACCTCGTGAGTGCGTCGCGTAAACCCGTCGGAGGCGGAAAATGCCCTCACCGGCTCGCCGCCGAGGTGAAACGAGGGAGTGAGGTAGGTGACCACGTACGCCCCCGCCATCACACGAAAGGTTCGCCAGAAGGAGCCGTCCACCCCATAAGAGCGAAGGAGTGTTCTCCATCCCTCAACCCCGAAGGAGAACCCAAGGAGGATAGTGAGGAGGAAGGTGGTGATTCCTCCTATTCCCAGCGCGTTGATCCGGGCAAGCACGGCCATCGGCCGGGCGATCCACACCATGGCAATCAATAAACCGATTCCAACAATGGTGGAGATGAGGAATAGACCGCGTCTTTTCCCTAGAATCCTCCCCATTTGAAGACCGCTAAGCCCTACCCAGACTCGCACCCTTCCCCATACCATCCCCACGAAATGCTTCCTCTGAGCTGACGAGCGCTCCATCGGTCACACCTCTTTCCCTCGGACGAAGAATGAGAAGTAGTCTCGCACGTTGGAGATCGGGATCCACCAAAGGTGCCTATCGAGCTTTCGTGCGGAGGTCCACACCGCCAGATCTTCCAGGAAGCGAATCTTTCCCGCACGATGGAGCTTCAACCCCAGCTGGATGTCCTCTGAACGTCGGTAGTAGTGCCCATCCCGTAAGGAGCGAAAACCACCTACGCGTACGAACGCTTCCCGCTGTACCGCAAAGTTCGCCCCGAAGAACTGTGGCAGGCCTAATACAGCTGTCCCGTGATGATAATCCACACCCACGCGTTCGAAAAACGGGAGTAGATGATTAACGCAGGGATCCGGGGAAGAACCGCGCTTCAGGCGAATGGGCCCGAATACCGCCCACAGGGCCGGATCCTGTGCAAACGCCTGCTGGATACCAGAAACCCAATCTGGTGGAACGACTGTGTCCGCGTCGGTGGAGGCGATGACCTTCCCATGTGCCGCTTCAAAGCCAGTTTGGCGAGCGCGGGCAATTCCGCATTCCCTCTCCTCGATCACGTGTATCCCGAACGTCCGCGCGATGGAGGCGGTCGCGTCCTTCGACCCATTGTCGACCACAATCACCTCAAAATAGGGGAATGACCGCTGCCGCAAACTCTCCAAGCATTCCCTAATTTCCTCTTCCTCATTGAACGCCGGAATTACCACGGAGACCGCTTCATCCCTGGCTTTATTCCTGACTAGTTGCATGGCAATCTCTTAGCTTCGGACGTGTGCATTTAACTTCAGTGGGCAGATGCGCAATAGTAGGCCACACCCCACGCTCCCGGACCGAGGTGAACTGCTGCTATGGGTGACATGTCCACCTGCCAGACTTCCTCAGGTTCAAACTCCTTTGTGATTCTCTCCTTGACCTGATTGGCCCACTCCCGATTGTCCGCGTCCTCAATGATACACCTGATCCCCGACGAACCGTATCTTTCCAGCCCTGCTCTTATCTTGCTGACGATAAACTCCAGCGCCCGAGGGTGGGTACGCACCTTTCCAATAGGTGCAGTGAAACCGTCGCGATAGGTGATCAGCGGTTTTATGGAGAGTATCGAACCAACGAGAGCTTTGGCCCGGTGGATCCTGCCCCCCTTGGCTAAGTATTTCAAGGTATTTAGGGCAAGCACTTCGTCCACCCGCTCCTTTATCTCCTCCATTCTGCCCAATATCTTAGCGATATCCGCTCCTTCACCGGCCAACCGCGCCGCCTCCAAGGCCACCAAGCCATGTCCAGCGGTCGCCTTCCCGCTGTCCACCACTTCGATGTTTAAGTGCGAAAACTCCTCCTTCGCCTTATTTGCTAGCTCGAAGGGTTTGGAGTATTTGGAGGAGATAGTAACGTAGATGATAGAGTCCGTTTCCTCTCCGGCCTTCTTAAAGGCAGCGATGATATCACTGCGGGTTGGGTGGCTGGTGGTTGGAAAACTCTGTGCCTGGCGCAACGAACGATAAAAGTCACCCTTGTCAAAGTCCACCCCTTCGGTATAGGTCCTATGGTTATAGCTAACGTAGTACGGCACGAGCTCGACATTGAACCGCTTAGCCAGCTCAGGTGTGATTCCTGTCTCGCTCCCAGTGATGACCTTTACCTTTCCCATCACTTTCACCTCTTTTGAGGTTGCCACTTCATAATGCTTGCAGCAAAACTCGCGATATCCGGAACGCTCCTGATCAGAGCTATCAATGAGACGCCAAACGCATAGGCGATCAGACAAGTAGGTTTGTTAAACATCCAGGTCGCGCCGGTGAGAGCGATGAACCCTACTGTAGTTCCAGCGGGGATCGGGTGGACCCAAGAGGCGACACGCGGCAGCATCTCCTTAATGGCAAACCCAGCCAGGATCGCCAGGGGAAAGGCGATCGCCAGTTCCAAAGGCAACAGGTATGCCGTCGCCCCAATGGTCGTGGCTAGCCCCCTGCCGCCACGGAAGCCAAAGTAGATCGGCCAGTTGTGTCCGCAGATCGTTGCCGCCCCTACCAGAACCAACGCCCAAGGAGCAAGCCCCAAAACACCCCCTGCCAGGAAGACCGGCAAGAACCCCTTGCCGATATCGAAGAGCCCGGTGATGATCCCCCATCCCTTCCCCGCCTCACGAAATACATTTGCCGCACCCAAGTTCTCCGATCCCACCGCTCTTAGATCGATCTTCTTCATTCGTCCGATTATTCGGGCTGAGGAGATCGAACCCAGCAGGTAACCGAATACGATCATCCCGATTGTTTCAAGCATTTTTACCTCACTCTACAGAGACAATATACTGATAATGGATCTGTCCACCATAGTAGACCTGAACCTCTATCCGCGGATGGCATTGCTCGATCCTCTCTTTGAGGAGAGAAGCCTCCTCCTCGCTCACCTCTTCACCATAGAAAAGCGTCAGCAACCCTTCCCTGCCGGTGATCATCTTGTCGATCAATGCCAGGACCGTCTCCTGGAGCTTCTGCCCGTTTGCCACGATATCGCCGTCGAGAATGCCAACGATGTTCCCTTCTACAATCTCCATCCCCAAAGCCAGTGTTGAACGCACCGCCTTTGTTACCTTCCCTGTTTTCACCTGCCTGAGAGAGGATTTCATCCGTTCCGCATTCCTATCTGCGCTCTCATCGGGATTGAGGGCCATCAGGGCGCTGATCCCCTGGGGAATAGAGCGTGAGGGGACTACCTTCACCTGCTTCTCGGAGAGCGCGGCGGCCCTCTCGCAGGCTAGTAGGAAATTCTTATCATTGGGGAGGAGGATGACCGATGGTGTGTGTGCTCGCCCGATCGCTTCCAGGACTTCACCCACGGACGGGTTGTGGCTTAGGACTTCGCCAGCACCAATATTCTTCATGATCCCAATGAGCCCATCTCCGGAGGCCTGGGCAATTACTGTTATTCCTTTCTTCTTTTTTTTCCCACCCTCAAGGAAGTCTCGTTGCTGTTCGTACATGTCATCTATCTTTACCTGAGATATCTCCCCGTAGCGGGCTATCTCTTGCAGGATCGCTCCCGGGTCGTTGGTATGAAGGTGGAGGTGACCGATCTGGGCGTTGCCAATCACTAGAACCGAGGTAGCCTCGTTCATAATCTTTTCCTTCAGCTCATCGAGCGCAAGGGACCTCCCGCGGAGGATAAACTCCAGGCAGTAGCGCCGCTGAGGCACATTCCCAATTTTCACTACTG
>JAYEMK010000038.1:0-9061 GCA_034718095.1 Candidatus Bipolaricaulota bacterium
TTATCGGGATTGTAACCGATCGTTCTCTGTATGTGAATGTGGCGATTCTCTACGCGGCGTTGAGTTTTCTTGGGGTGGTTGTCCTCGCCCGGTTCATGGAGAGGGGGGGCGGTCACCGATGATCGCAGGTGTCCTTATTGGCTTCGGCCTTTTGTTTGTCGCGATCGGGACAGTGGGGATCATTCGTTTTCGCGACATATACTCGCGACTGCAGGCGAGTGGTGTATCGGACAACGCCGGGCTAAGCCTCATTCTGTTGGGGCTTATCGCACGTGGAGGGATTGAGCAACGCGATCTCATACTCGCGTTTCTCCTGCTTTTACTGTTGGTCACCAACCCGCTAGTGACCCATAGCATCGCCAAGAGTGCGTTCACGCAACGGCACACCGGGAAAGAGGGAGGATAATGATCTCTCACGTCTTTCTTTTGTTGTTACTTCCATTGCTCGCAGTATTTGCGATAACCCGTCGTCGTCGCCTTACCGCGGTGATCGGGATGGGCCTGTTTAGCCTGATCCTCGCCGCAGTCTACCTCCTGCTCAACGCGCCGGATGTGGCGATTACTGAAGCGGCTATAGGGGCTGCGCTGGTTACATTCCTTTACATCCTCGCCATTCGCAAAACAGGCCGGCTGGTGGTGGCTGGCAACGAGACACCGGGCCTTCTCTATCGGGAAGGGGATAAGGTCCTGGGGGTGGAACAGGAGATCTTAAACGGTTTCGCGCGACACCTTGGGCTTGAGCTGGTGGTCCACTTCGACCCCGAAGAGACCATAGAAGGGGCTCTACTGCAGGGCGAGGCGGATATTGGGGCAGGCGGGATATTCTCCAAGGCGGATGAACGACTTCTGCAGTCATCGGGATATCTCTCCACGGTACTGTATGGGCTTTCCCTACACCAGGCAAGGCAGCCACCCAGGGGGACAACACGGAGAAGACCATCTTACTTTATGGATCTGGTCGAAGAGATAAAAGCGGGACAGTGTCCAAGGGCCAGACTTGATCTAGCTCGCTTTTTGTCCGTATCCAGACTCGATCTTTCCGCCTATCGTGTTGAAAGATTGCCCGGCTCGTTCTCCTATTTTTTTATCGTCTCTTCAGAGAGGGAGGAGCTTCACGGGCAGCTAAATTCTTACGTGGAAGGGCTTAAGGAGAGCGGTGGACTAAAAAAGATCGTGAGGAGGTACTTTTCATGAGGAATTTCCCCCTCGGAATGGCTGTGTTCGCCGTGATCCTCGTCGGTTGTCTCTGTGGTGTTCTTATCGGTGGGTTCGGCTATCGGGGGGCGGTGGATGAGGCGGGTGCAGCCTATCTATTGCGGGCGGTTGAGGACACCGGTGCAGCGAATATGGTCTCCGCAATCTACCTGAACTATCGACTTTACGATACCCTGTTTGAGCTTCTGGTCTTCTCTGTCGCGGTGTTGGGTGTCCGGTTCTACCTGGTGGGTCGGAACGAGGAACAGGTGGGGTCGATCCCCGAGTCGCAGGTTGTACGCACCTCGGCCGATCTTTTGTTTCCCCCCATTCTGCTTCTTGGTATCTACCTCGTTTTATTCGGGCACCTTTCCCCGGGGGGTGGATTCAGCGGTGGGGTCATTGCCGGGACCGGATTGCTCCTCTGCGCTGTTGCCCTCGGGGCCGAGGTGGTGGCACGGCGATTCCACGAGGGGATTCTCGAACGGCTCGAATGGGGGGTTCTTCTGGCCGTCATTATTCTTGCCATTTTTCCCGTGGCTATGGGGCGAGTCCCCCTCACCGATCTTCTACCGACAGGCAGGTTGGGCCAACTGGGGAGCGGCGGATCGATCCTGATCTATAACGGGCTGATTGGGATCAAGGTGTTCATCGGGACCTGGGTCATCATCCACTACTTTATGCGGCATCGGGGTGAGATCTGATGCAGTTTATAAATGGGGTGACGGTTGGAATCGTCCTATTTGGGATCGGTATTCTGGGGCTGGTGCTTCGTCGTGATCTTATCATCAAACTCCTTTCACTGGGGTTAGTGAACGAGAGTGTTATTCTGTGTCTTGTCTCGCTCAATGCCCGGCCGGATGGCGTTCCCCCGATCGTATATGCGGAGAAGGGGGCTCCATATGTCGATCCACTTCCTCAGGCACTTGTCCTCTCCGCCATCGTGATAAATTTTGCCATCCTTGCACTGGCCCTGGTGTTCGTGATGCTGCTGGTGGAGCGCTATCACACCACCGACTCGCAGCGGATCGAGCACGAAATCCAACAGGAGGAACACCGATGAGCGTTGCGCTTTTGCCTCTGGGCCATTTTCTGTTTGCCGCACTCAGCCTCGCCTGGGAACGAGGTACGCGCAGATTGTTGCTTTTATCCCTTTTTTTCGATGCCTCCCTCCTGGGGTATCTGTTTTGTAGCTTCTTGCAGGGTGAGACGTTTGCGGTGGTTCTCGGGGGATGGGAAAGAGGAATAGGGATCGAACTCGCCGATGACCGCTATAGTCTTGTCTTTTGCTTCCTTGCAATTTTTCTGACCGGGGCTGTGATTGCCTACCTGTGGAGGGAGCACCTCCGTCCCTATTTTTACATGCTGTTTCACCTGTTGTTAGGATCGGTGTTCGCGCTCCTTTTTGCGCAAGACCTGTTCAATATTTACGTTATCATGGAGCTTTTAACCCTTGTCAGTTTCCTTCTCGTCGGCTATGAGAGGAAGCCAGTGCAAATCTGGGCCAGTCTCAAGTACCTTTTCTTTGCCTCCTTGGGGATGGTGATGTACCTGTTCGGGGTGGGGATTTTGTACTACCATACAGGGACCCTCAATCTTGGCATATTGAAGGCGCAGCTCATTGGTCAACAGGATGCACCCTGGCTCCTCATAGTTTCCTCATTGCTTGCGACCGGGATCGCTGTCAAGGCCGGGATCTTCGTCTTCTCGCTGTGGCTGCCCGCTGCACACGCAAGCGCCTCTCCCGCGGTTTCTGCCCTTCTCTCCGGGTTGGTGATCAAGATGGGGGTTGTGGTCCTTTTTCGGCTGGCGCCAATATTTCCCCTTTCTCTCCCGCTGGAGGTCCTTAGTGCGATCACCGGCCTTCTTGGGATCATCTATGCCGTATACACCTACGATCTAAAGAGGATGCTTGCCTTTCACACCCTTTCCCAGATTGGCTATTTAATACTTGGGATTGGGATCGGCACCGAGTTAGCAATCGCTGGGGGTCTCGAGTATGCCCTGGGGCACGGCCTGTTCAAGGGACTCCTATTCCTTTCCGCTGGTACGGCGGTGCAGGTGACCGGAAAAGAAGACATCCCTGGTCTTATCGCCAGGCGGTCGCAGATCCCAACAGCAGCGCGGGCCGGGCTTCTCATTGGGACCCTTGGAATTATTGGTCTGCCGCCGTTTGCTGGATTTTGCGGGAAGACCCTGCTCAGCCACGGGACGGATTCAATCGTGGCACAGACGATACCCGTTATACTGTCGATTGGGACCGTGTTGTCATTCGCCAAGCTCCTGCCATTATTTCACCCCGTGCGTGGGCCTTCCTCTCCCTGGTCGAAGATCGGCTCATATGCGATCCTTGCCCTGCCAATGGTGTTCTTTCTCCCATTGACCCGGCTCTTTATCCCGATTGAGCAGTGGAACGAGAGCTTCGGTGTAATCCCGGGGGTAGAGAGCATATTGATCGTCGGGTTGGGGCTTCTCCTGTACCGGTTTCTTCCCGCCCGCCCGGTTAAACTCCCCCAGCGAGTGTTCCGACTTGAGGAGGCGGTCCTTGTAATCCTCTCAGGGTTTTTCCTCGTATATCTGTTGTTGCTGGTTGGATGAATCTTTGATCTTATGGATCCTGGCACCTAGAATATGAGAAAGATCGAATGGAGGGGGCTTAAAGTATGGGAAAGCAAGAGGTTCTCGAGAGCACACTAAAGCAGATTAAGAAGTCCTATGGAGAAGGTGCGGTGATGTGGCTTGGGGAGGGGGCACAGGCAATGCAGGTGAAGACGGTCCCCAGCGGGTCGCTCGCCCTCGATATCGCCCTCGGGGTAGGCGGTGTACCACAGGGTAGGATCGTTGAGATATTTGGGTCAGAGGCAAGCGGGAAGACGACATTAGCCCTGCACCTGATCGCAGAGGTACAGCGGCAGGGGGGAATAGCCGCGTTTATCGATGCGGAGCATGCCCTCGACCCCACCTACACGCGTGCCCTGGGGGTCGATCTGGATCATATGCTTCTCTCCCAACCGGACTCCGGGGAACAGGCACTTGAGATCACCGAGCAGCTGACGCGCAGTGGGGCGGTCGGCATCATCGTCATCGACTCGGTGGCCGCCCTTGTCCCCATGGCTGAAATCGAGGGGCAGATGGGGGATTCTCAGGTCGGGCTGCAGGCAAGGTTGATGTCGCAGGCGATGCGTAAGCTGTCAGGGGCAATCTCCCAATCGAAGACCACCGTGGTGTTCACAAACCAGATCCGCTCGATGATCAGTGGAAGCCGATTCGGGCCCTCGATTACCACCTCGGGGGGGCGCGCGCTTAAATTTTACGCCTCCGTTAGACTGCAGATATGGAGGGCAGGGAAAATCGAGGAAGGGAAAGAGAATGTGGGGATACCTATCAGGGTGCGCGTGGTCAAAAACAAGGTTGCCCCCCCGTTCAAAGAGGCCAACTTCGACGTTATCTACGGGAAGGGGATCGTACGCTCTCGCGATCTGTTGAACACTGGGGAGGCTTTGGGGATTGTCACCCGCAGCGGTTCTTGGTATTCGTTCGAGGATACACGCCTTGGTCAGGGAATAGGGAACAGCGCTCGTACATTGGAGGAGGACCCAGAACTGGCCGATAAGATCGAGCGGGCAATTCGCGAAAAAGCCGGACTGCCAACCGAAGCAGCCCCGGAGCCGGAGGAGGCCCCCGCTGAGTGATCCCCTGGCGAGCCTGCAGCGCCTGCTCCGTTACCGACCGCGGACCGTGGCCGAGGCGCGGGAGCGGTTACGAGGCAAAGGCTTCAGCGAGGAGGAGATAGAACAGACCATACAAAAGGCGATGGAGGCCGGGCTTCTCGACGACCGTCTGTTCACAGAGCTATGGGTAGAGGAGCGGCTTAACCATAGACCCCTGGCTCGTCGTGCGATCAGGCGCGAGCTCGAGGCCAAAGGGATTACCCCTGAGATAATCGATGGGGTAATGTCCAGGCTATACCCGCCGGAGCGGGAGCCGCCCATTGCGATAGAGCTGGCCCAGCGGCGGCTGGCTCGCTATCGCGGGCTGGATGATCAGCGGAAGGTCCGCCGCACAATTTCGTACCTGACTCGTCGGGGTTTTCCCTTATTCATGTCGAAAAAGATCGTCCGCACACTTTTGCAACAGGAGAACAATGACGCCTGAGCATAGGATCGGCCTCGGGATTGACTTTCACCGTTTTGCCCCAGATAGGCCACTTATCATCGGTGGGGTGAGGATACCTCATGATTGTGGCCTGATTGGCCATTCCGATGCCGATGTACTTGTCCACGCACTCTGCGATGCGTTGTTGGGGGCGGCGGGACTGGGGGATATCGGCACGCATTTTCCCGATTCGGACGAGCGCTATCGCGGGATCTCAAGCTTGAAGCTGCTTGGGCAGGTCATCGAGTTACTCTCCCGCCATGGGTATCGTGTTGTCAATGTGGACGCCACGATCATTGCCCAGGTCCCTCTCCTGGCCCCGCACTTTCCCGCGATGCAGAAAGTGCTGGCCCCCATCCTTCGGCTGCCGAATGAGCGGATCAGCCTCAAGGCAACAACCAGTGAAGAGATGGGCGCACTCGGTAGGCGCGAGGGAATCGGTGCTATGAGTATATGTCTTATTGAAATAGCCTAAGGATATCCTGATAGGTAATAAGGAGAAGCAGTGAGATCAGGATCAGGGCGCCTATCGTATGGATCAATCCCTCTCGCTGTGGTGGGATCGGTCTTCTCGTCACCAGCTCATACAGTGCGAAGGCCACCCTGCTTCCGTCGAGTGGTGGGAAGGGAATAAGGTTGAGCAGCCCCAGGCTGAGGCTCAAGATGGAGAAGAGGCTTAGGAAGGTGGAGGCCCCTTGTTTCAGTCCTTTCCCAAGGAGCTCTGCGATTCCCACTGGCCCTGCTATCGCCTCACTGGCAGGAATGCGACCGGTGAGTATACCTCTGACTGATAGCACGGTCAGGTTGATATAATCGGCAAACTGCTGCCCAGCGAGGGCAAAACCGGAGAAGAGACCGGGGCGGTGATGGTCGATTCCCAGATTGGCGAACGTGGCCCCAGAGAGGAGATCCGGCAGCTCTATCCCGGTCGTGGGGAGCCTCAATTCTATCTCATCCCGGCCGCGCCGCACCCGGAGCTGGACCGCGTCGGCCTGAGCCCTCTCATCCAGCCGATTTATAAGTCCGATGTAGCTTTTGACCGATTCCCCTGCAACTGCGATGATCCTGTCTCCCGATTTCAGTCCGGCCCCTGCCAGGGGCGAGTCCGGGGTCAGTGACATCAGTCTGTTCGTATAGGTGATGGGGTAGAAGTAGACCCCAACCAGCCAGCGCCCCTCCTGTTGATCGAACCTGGGTGTGACGTCCACGGTATAGAGCTCATCATCGCGTTCGATGGTAAATTGGACTGGGTCGCCCTTCTCTTGCTGAATGATGGCACCCAGCTCCTCCATGTCAGAGACGAATTGGTCGTTTACCTTCAATACTCGGTCCCCAAGTTCGAGCAGTGGTGCGGCGGGGCTCCCTGAGACCAGTTCAGCCACCTGCAGGTACGGAACCCCGAATGACCATGCGATGACAAGACCGACGGAAAATGCCATAAGAAGATTCAGGGTCGGCCCGGCGAGGCTAATCAGTATGCGGACGAAGGGGGGCTTGTTATATAGCAGCCTGTCATTCGGAATTTCAGTGGAGGTCTCTTCTTTGTTCTCACCGGCCATGCGTACGTAACCGCCGAATGGTAACAGACGCAGGGAATAGTTGGTCTCACGCCCATGGAACATGAGCAATTTTGGCCCAAAGCCAATGGCGAACTCGTGTACGTACACCCCGGTGAGTTTGGCAACAACGAAGTGACCCCCCTCGTGTACCCCCACCAGGATCAGTATAGTTCCCACGAAAACGAGGAATGTTATCATTTAAGCCTCTCCGCCTTCATCTCAACTACCCTGTCTGTGTCCTCGGTTACCCGGACCGACTCCGCCAGGCGCACCCCGACCACCCAAACGATCTTCTCCCTATCACAGACTAGTGGGAGTAAAGCGCGCTCATAGAACGGTATCCCCTCGTCGATCAAGAAGTCCTTCAACTTCTTTGTCCCGTGTAATCCAAGCGGGCGAAAGCGATCGCCAGGGCGCCGATTGCGAAGCAGCAACGGAAACAATAGCCGATTCGCATCCGCCAATTCTACTTCTCGTCCTTTTGTAAAGGTATCTTCCTGGCCCCACTTACGAAGGGAGAGTTCAACTACGATCCCCAATTCGGGAAACTCAGTCTTTCCGAGCTCAAGCGGATACTCGTATTTTTGGGTTCCTTTTTTATCTGCGATTGTAAGTCGGAGCTCGTCCCCCTGTCGGCGGGCGATGATGCTGGGAAGATAAAGTTCCCCGTGCGCCATATCGGCGTCGATCAGCCGCAGCAGAGAGACGATGTGGCAGCGCTCGATATCGTTAAGATCACCGCGCGCATGGGATATCGCCCTGCGCATGAGGAGCCCCTGTACCTGGTTAGGGAATTTGCGAAGCCCTGAAAGGGAGAGGAGGACATCCCCTTTTCCCCCTTCTTGGAAGACCTCTTTCCACGGGGAATCGAGGAGATGATCCAGGGCCGATTGTTCCTGCTGAATAAGCTCAGCCGTTCTCCCAAGCGAGTTAAGAAGTCGCGGATTGAGTCGCTTGAGTGCCGGAATGATCTCATGTCGAATGCGGTTACGCGTGTATATAAGCTCCTGGTTCGTCCGATCCTCGCGCCATGCGAGCTTCTTTTCATCGGCAAAATCTAGAATCTCCTGGCGGGAGGCATCGATCAACGGCCGGATGTATTGACCGCGCACTGGCCTGATCCCCTGTAATCCAGTTGGCCCGGTTCCGCGAATCAGGTGGTGGATGAGGGTCTCGACGCGATCGTCAAGTGTATGCCCGAGTGCGATCCTGTTCGCGCCGACCTCTTTGGCCGTTTGTTTTAGATACCGTAACCTCACGCGGCGGGCGGCCTGCTCGATGCCTATTTTTTCCCGGGTGCTTATGGCATCCACATTTAACCGCTTGCTTCTCACCTCGATCCGTTTTTCCCTTCCAATCTCTTCCACGAAGCGTGCATCCTGTTCTGACTCGGTCCCCCGCAGCCCATGGTCGAGGTGGGCGATTATAAGCCTTGTGCCGAGTTCTTTTCGGAGTCGGAAGAGTATCTCGAGAAGGACAACCGAATCCACCCCTCCTGAGACAGCAACCAGGGTTACATCTCCCCGCACGATCATCTGATTCCTGGCGATAGTCAAACGAACTTTATCCAACAGCATGAACAAATTGTGGCGGGTTGTCAGCCATAATGCAACGCTTGTTCATACTTGTTTGGCGTACTGGTTCATTGCTGACCACGGACCCTTCGTGTAATTTGTCTATTGGTGACATTTGTGATTTTCTAATGACCCGGAGTGTTAAACACCCAACACGAATTTCACGAATTAACTGAACACGAATACCACGAATCATTCAGGTAATTTTTGAAAAGAATTCACCACGAAGAGCACGAAGGACACGAAGGTTCTATGAAACTCATTCGTGTCATTCGTCTATTCGTGTCATTCGTGATTCAATCATGATCCCAAACGCTAACCATATATCACGAATTTCACGAATTAACTGATTACGAATCCCACGAATCATTCAGGTAATTTCTGGAAAGAATTCACCACGAAGAGCACGAAGGACACGAAGGTTCTATGAAACTCATTCGTGTCATTCGTCCATTCGTGTCATTCGTGATTCAATCATGATCCCAAACGCTAACCATATATCACGAATTTCACGAATTAACTGAACACGAATACCACGAATCATTCAGGTAATTTTTGAAAAGAATTCACCACGAAGAG
>JAYEMK010000039.1:0-8989 GCA_034718095.1 Candidatus Bipolaricaulota bacterium
TGCTTGTATTGCCTAGAATCAAGCCGGAGGACCTGACAGACGTCGCGCGGAAGGTTTTAAGCTCACAATAGAAGGAGGAGAAGATGCTCAATAACCGATGGCTTCAAATGGTAACCGTACTTATTGGAGCGATGATCCTGGCAAGCGTGGCCGCCCCTGCCCAGGTGCCAATCCCAAAAGGGATCATCCCAATCCCACCTGAGCCCGAGGGATTAACGGTACAGATTTGGGTCGACAAAGGTACCTATTCTGTGGGAGAACCGATCACCGTTCATTACAGCGTTAACAAGGAAGCCCACGTCTATATTTGGGACATCCTACCAAATGGGACGACCAAAGAAATCCATCAAGATTATGTTGAAGCAGGCAAGCATGCCTTCCAAGGAACGGTAGAGCCCCCGTTGGGAACGGAGTATCTCCAGATACTTGCCACAACCCCCCAGGTCGACCCGTTCTCTTTTATGAGCGAAGATCCCGAGGAGTTCAGGCTTAAACTCGAAAACAAGATATTGGGAATTCTACCCGTCAGTGAACGAACCTGGAACTTTACAAGTTTTAAAATCGTCGGTGGTATTCCCCCTTTCTACGGGACAGTGAATCTCAGCTCTACCCCAAGTGGTGCGCAGATCACCACCAACGGGAGATACATGGGCTACACCCCACGCACCCTCCACCTGCAACAGGGGTACCACCAGATTGCGTTGTATAAAAATGGCTATCAACCCTGGCAATGTGGGGTGTTTATCGTCGGCGGACAGACCCGCACGATCAATGCCAGACTCACCTCAATCGCTCCGGCCAATCGACCACCGACAGCCGCGTTTAACTTTTCCCCTCCCTCTCCAGGCCTCTCGGAGTGGATCCGGTTCGATGGGACAGGTTCCCATGATACCGACGGAAACATCACCAACTACAGGTGGACCCTCGGGGACGGCAGCCCAACCAGAGGCGGCAGCGTCATCTATCACCGGTTCACATCAGCCGGAGGTTACTCAGTGTCCCTCACCGTCACCGACGACGCCGGGGCCACAGATACCAGGAGAAAGACGGTGACCGTGGGCCCGGTCAGCAGGCCCCCGCAAGCCTCGTTCAACTATTCGCCGATAAACCCGGGAATGGGGCAGCAAATATTGCTAGATGCCTCCCCTTCCTTTGACCCCGATGGGACAATCGTGGCCTATGAGTGGGATCTGGATAATGATGGGACCACCGATGCAAGCGGTCAGGTGACCGGGGTACGTTACTACAGACCTGGGTCACACCAGGTACGGCTTACCGTGGTCGACAACAGTGGTCTTTCCTCCACCACCATTAAGGCGATCAACATCGGCGGCGGATGGATTCCAACTGGCCCTGCAATGGGGGGAATCCCTGGCATCTTCGTATGGGGGAGGGATAAATGGCATGTTACCGTGAACTCCGACTCGATGTGGTCGAGTCCTCATAGCTACAGGTTGGAGCTACGTACAGATGGGTCATTCCAGGATATAAGCCGGTCAACCAGCGAGGGAATAACCCCAAAAGGCATCACCCCCAGCGACAGAAAAACAATAATCTTTGATGGTAATCTAATGAACGGATACGTGGATTATACTTTCACAGTCTATGACTCTAAGAGTATCTTCATGAGCCTTCGGCTGGACAGTGACGGCGACGGGGACCTTGAGGAATCCACACAATCCATCTATCTACTTGGGTCCATGGCCCACCCACCGAACGTCCCATTTGTGGTCGGATTTCGGGAAGAAAAATCGGCCCCTTTACTTCCACAAACGAATCTCTGGATAGGAATCCCAATACGTTACGAGGTCAGCGGCCCGATGAAGTGGGTTGGGATATTGTGGAGGGGACAGATAGAGAACCTTTAAGAACCAGCAATAGACACGCGCCAGCCAGTTGCCCTCTACCCGGCTGAGGGGGTAAGATAAACTCGTTATGATAGAGCGATACATTGCAACTGGCTGGCGATTGGAACAGAGCGAAATAAGGGAGGAGGGATTCTTTGATGGCCCCTCCTTTTCTTCAGTGGACGCCGTATTGATAGATCCAAAAACGATCACTGACTATTGGGTAGGCCATATACCGACTGAAAAGGACGGAATCCGTCGAACCTACACCTCCAACGACAATGGGTTCGGTCACACGATGGTCCGCCTGATGTCAAAGCGTCGTGCTGAAACGGCTGACCTCCTGTACAAGGGGGGAGGCGTCGTAGTCTGTAGATTGAGACCCCGGGGTGAGCCACTTGAGGTGATGGAACCCGATGGGCTAACAACCCGAATCGATCGTTACAGCTGGCTCCCCACCGTCACACTGGTCGACCGCAACCAGCAATTTAACTTCCCGGCGAATAGCCGCTTCCTCCCGCGCAAGGGCACCGATGTCCTGTTTGACAATACGGGAAACCCATTTGAGGATCTGTTGCGGGCGTTCGAGGGACGAATATCGTACCAGGCTATCTATCGAGACCTCCTCTCCACTCGAATCGATCGCTTCGCCAGCGTGCTCGCCCACAACAGGGTCGGTGACATTATCGCCCTTCAAATTCCATTCGATGACGGTAGGTTGATCCTCCTTCCACCGGTGAGCGGAATCTCACCTGCACGTGAGGCGCGCCTCCTTGTGCAAGCGATCTCCTCCGCCAGTCAGCAACCGATCGGAACTGGCAGACCTGATTGGCTATCCTCCCACCCACTACCCAATGAAGAGCGACTGCGTAATGAGTTGACCAGCTTAAAAGATCGTCGTGATCGACTCAACCTCAAGCTAGAGGAAATATCCTCGTCACTTAACGACCTTACACGATATAAAGAAATCCTACACACAAAAGGACGCCTATCCCTCCTACCGGCAGTAGGGGCCTCCTTCCGTGTCCTGGGATTTACCGTCGAGACAACGAGCCATTCACTGCTTCTGTACTCAGACGAAGGAGACGCAATCGGCGTTGCTAAGGCATCCGAGGCTGCTCAAATTGATCTTTCTCCCTACCGACAGCTGCTGAACCGTGTAGACTACGCACGTACGGAAGGGGAAGGACCGGGCAAGGGGATATTGATCGTCAGCGCCTCTCGTGAACTCGACCCAAAACGGCGAGGTACACAGTTCACACCGCAGGTACTCCGCGGTTGCAAATCACAAGGATTTTGCCTCATCACAACTTACGAACTGTTCAAACTTGTCGCGGGGGCATTACAGGGGAAGGGAGATCTCTCCAAAATCAGGCGTGAGTTGCTGGAGTGTACGGGCGAATTCCGTGGGGACTAGCCAATATCATGATGGGCCCCCTTTGCCTTTCACTGGTACTGATCCCAGTTGCCGCCATTGCAGGCAGCTGGCTCTCCCGTATCATGAAACGCCTCAGCCTCGGCCAGCAGATTCGCGATTACGGACCCGAGATACACCAGAAGAAGAGTGGAACACCGACCATGGGCGGAATTATCATCCTGATCCTGTGGGGGGGCTCCTTTCTAATCATAAGCGAGCTTTATTCCCTTTCTCGCCAGGGACTTTTCATCCTTCTTGCCGGCCTGTGTTTTGGGGGCATTGGGCTTCTGGATGACCTTATATCATTGCTAAACAAACGGTCACAAGGGCTATCACCATGGCAGAAGATACTCCTTGGAACAGGCATTGCCATCGTTTTATTCATCGCTTTCCCAGGGATGACGCAAACGCCACTAATGGTCCCATTCTCCTCGATTACGATTCCACTATCCTCTTTTGTCTACTTGCTTTTGACCTGGGCAATATTCTCGATCACGACAAATAGCATGAACCTGACAGACGGGCTCGATGGCCTTGCAACAGGGGTCTCCATTATCATCTTGACAGCATACCTGATCCTGTTTCCAGCTGGTGACTCAGGTAAGGTCCTCCTGCCATTGATTGGAATACTGGTTGGCTTCCTGTGGGTAAACTTCTACCCGGCAAGGATCTTCCTAGGCGATACGGGTTCGTTCGCACTTGGGGGTGTAGTAGGTGCCCTCGCCATTGCCAGTGGTACCCTGCTCTTCCTCCCGCTGCTTGCCGGGTTGCTTATCCTAGAGTCAGCCTCTGTCGTTCTCCAGGTGAGCTATTTCAAATTCACCGGCCGCAGAATCTTCAAAGTCAGCCCACTTCACCACCATTTCGAGCATGCGATCGGGATAGATTACCCCTATCTCCTCCCCCAGGTGGAATGGCCAGAGCCAAAGATCACCCTCCGTCTATGGATCCTCCAGGCCCTTTTCACCGGACTGGGAATCCTCGCCCTCCGGCTCTAATTCGATACCAGGAAAAAATAATTTCATCGGATGATGCTGTGACACAAACTCCCTTTACTTTAGAAACAGGGTTCCTCGCTGTTTTGAGTGGGTAGTTGAAGATACTTATGCGGAACAGAGCATCTCTCGCAGAGACGTGAAACAGTGATGCGTAATGAGTGAAGGGTAATGAGAAAGAGCAAAAGCATACTCTCGCAAAGACGCAGAGAACGCCAAGGGAAAGAAAGGCACAGGAAAGAATAACAAGAGGCGATGTTGCAGTGCTGTTCTTAGCGATCATTGCGTCTTGAGTGAGCGATAGCGAGCGGGCGAGAGAAAGGGTTTTGTCAGTTACGGTTAGACACGTTCGTTACCCACTCGAAACAGCGAAGAGCCCTTAGAACTAAACAGAAAAAGGATTTGTGAAGTAGGTCGAGATAGCTGGGAGAGCAACCCTTCCCTTCCTGGTGCCGGAGGTGGGACTTGAACCCACACGAGGATAATCCTCACAGAATCCTGAATCCTGCGCGTCTGCCAATTCCGCCACTCCGGCCTACCCAGAAGTTTAAATAGCCTTTCCCCCCATGTCAAGCGAGGCCACCGGATTGAGAACAAAACGGGGAAAAAATAACCCCCATAGGTCACTTGGTTTTTACTGTGATATCTGTTACAATAATAGGACGGATGGCCGTCCAGTAGGGGTGACAATGTGGCTGAAAAAAGAGTGGCAGCTGAAAGAGGCCGCTTGTGGTAAGGGGTTGAAAGGTCAAATGGTTAGCCTAAAAGACTTCCGTGTTTTCTCCGATCTCAAGGGAAAAGAGTTGGAAAAGCTGAAGGAGATGGTACGGAAGATAGAGTATGGGCCGGGGGAGATTATCTTCCAGGAAGGGGCACCGGCGTTCGGATTTTACCTGGTCTTCAAGGGAATGGTAAAACTCGTCAAGAGAAGTACCCGGGCAAAGAGTCAAATCCTTAAGATCGTCGGTCCGGGCGAGATACTTGGTATAACGACACTATTTGACAAACGTAGTCACAATGCATATGCAAAGACATTGGATCCCGCCACAGTAGGCTTCCTCGAGAGGGGGGACTTCTTCTACTTTCTCGAACGACACCCCAAGACTATCTTCCGGCTCTACGAAAAAATATCCTCGGAGCTTAAGGCATTCCAGAATAAGTTGGCCGAACGTTCCTATTCATCGAGCAAGGAGCGCCTGGCCAGATTAATTCTCCACCTCGGGACAAGCGGGGTTGAGCTATCCCGTGCCGAACTGGCGGAAATGGCCGGTGTTTCTTCCAAGACAGCCATCCGCACATTGAGCGAGCTCGAAAACAGGGGGATCATCTCAATCGAAAGCAGAAAAATCCACATCCTCCGAGAGGAATATCTGCAAAAGATAATAGAGCCCTGGGCCGAGAGTTCCGATGTGAACCTGATTATCTAAGCCGCCAAGAAGAAAGTCTCCGGTGGCAGTGATCGATGTCCTTCTTATTCTGCAGACCTATTCTTAAACTAGTTTAGAGCTTCGTCACGTCGACGTGGTCAAATTGAGCGTAGGATGGTCACTAATTGGCGAGTGAATTAAATGCAGTGGAAAAGACGATCATCATTGTTGTCGCGTATGGCATCGCGACCCTGACCATTATCATCCTCTCCAGCACTGGGGTACGTTCCCCGGAGCTTATCTTCTTGGCCCTCGCCGTCCCATTGATCATTGGGGCCTGTTTTTTAAATTTAAGGGGTGGGATCTTCCTTGGGCTCTTCACCACAGGAATAGGGGTGCTGTTCCCCGAGGCAAGAGGCCCCCTCCGCTCATTTGTCCTATTGGCAACAAACCTTAGCCTGGGAGGTGGAATCGGCCTGGTAAACAGCCGTAGACAGCTTCGCAAGGAACGGTGGCAACGTGCAAAGAGCCTAAAAGAGCCCTTTGACAATGAGATCTTCGAAAATTCATTAAACATGGTGCATTTCATCGATAGAGATGGTAACATCCTGCGACGTAACGAGACCTCACGTAGCACACTCGGATATGCCACCAAACGTACCCTACAACTTGCAGAATATGTCCATCCAAACGATATTGACCAGATGAAGGTCGAATTATCCAACCTCTTCGAGCGGGGGGAACTGCGGGAAGTAGAGAGCCGTTTCGTCTCACAGGAACGCCATGTCATCCCTGTTGAACTCAAGGGAACACGGGCTACGGAGCGGCTCGCTGTACTGGAGGCACACGACTTGAGCCAACAGGCGGAACTCAAGCGTAGATTAATGGAAACGGAGGCCCGCTACCGTTACCTGATCGAGGATGCAATAGACACCCTCGATTCAGGGATAATCATAACCGACCGCAAACATCAAGTGGTTTGGGCAAACAAAACAATCGGGCGCTTCTTCGGAATTGATCGGGAAAAACTAATAGGAATTGATGCCTTACTAGCCTTTTCTCGCTACGCAGGGGTATTCGAGAAAACAGAAAAGGTAAAAAACATGGTGAGAGAGGCGATCGAAACCGGAAAGCGGGTCGACTCCAGCACATTCTACGTACGCCCTGGACTGGGACGAGATGAGAGAACCCTGGAATACAAGTCGATCCCCATCGAGACGGAACGGTATGCTGGTGGACGGATCGATCACTACATCGACATCACCGAGATAAAACGATTGGATGAGGGGCTACGCGAGAAGACAAAGCGCCTTGAGCAGAGCAATACGAAACTTGAGGAATTTTCACGCGTTGTCTCCCACGACCTAAAGGAACCTCTACGTACACTGGAGACCTTCAGCGATTTTCTGCTCGAGGATTACTCGGAGCGGCTCGATGACGAGGGGGCCTCCTATCTGAAGAGCCTTAAAAATTCATCCTCCAGGATGCGAGAAATGATCGATGACCTGCGAGCGTTATCCAGTATCCATGTGGACAGAGCGTCTTTCCAGCGGGTTGATGTAGGGCGCATAATAGAGGATACCAAAGAGGATTTGAAAATTGTCCTGCAAGGGATCAACCTTCAAGTCACAGCGGACCCCCCCCCAGTGATGGGGGTCAAGACGCGGATCACTGAGCTCTTCCGAAACTTGATCACTAATGCCATCAAATTCAACGACAAGGCCCTACCAACGATAAAAATAGGTTGGGTAGAAGGCACAAAAGCCGGGGAGAAGGTTCACACATTTTTTGTTCAGGACAATGGAATTGGCATAGAAACACGCTATCACGAAAGGATCTTCGAGCTGTTTGAAAAGCTGGATCCTAGAGAACATTACGAAGGAACTGGCGCTGGCCTTTCCATCTGCAAAAGGATAGTAGAGGAACACGGGGGGGAGATCTGGGTGGAATCAGAGGTAGGAAAGGGGACCACGTTTTACTTTACCATCCCAAAAGCGCTCGCCAGGAAAGAGGTGGAGATCCATGCTTAACCCAGAGAGGATAAAGATATTAGTCGTAGAGGATAACCCTGATGATGTGACGATCATCAAGCGGGCAATGAGAAAGAGTGAGCTAAAATCCGAGTTATACTTCGCCAACGACGGTGAAGAGGCACTCAACTTCCTCTTCCACGAGGATAAATTCGAGGACTCACCCCGGCCCGACCTGATACTCCTCGATTTAAATCTCCCAAAAATACGTGGGCTAGAGGTACTGGATAGGGTCAAGAAGGACGACCGGCTACGCCGGATTCCGGTCATCGTGCTCACGGTCTCAGACGCTGAGGAGGACATGGCGAGGGCCTATGACAGCGGGGCAGCGAGTTACATGACAAAGCCAGTCGACTCCAAGGACTTCGAACAGCTCATAAAAACAGTACAGGACTACTGGCGGATTGCTAAACTCCCTCCTGAATAGGGACATATAGCACCACTTAAACCGACCTGCGGAATTAGCAGGTGCCGTTAATGCCACCTATCTTGATTACTCATGCCAATAACGATGGTCCCTCTATTGGCTATCATGTCCTTATCTTAAAAGAAGCGACTGTACAAGCACCTCCGCTGACGGTTGTCATAGCACAACAACCGCCAGTTCTTACCCGGGGAAGGCAGGCTAGGCAACAGGCCTGCCTTCCTCAGCCCCCTGCACGTTCAAGGAGAAAGGTATGAATCTGCAAAGCGAGGGAAATTGCCCGTTGACGGTCTCCCGAAGAGAGTTCCTTACCGCACAGTGAGACCAAAGAGTCTATTGCCCGCTCAATTTCAGCGGGGAGCCATTTCGGTGGGGCAGGTCCCTCCTCACCCCCAAGTAGGACCTGTTCAAGCCGTTCATCTATCCGTTCAAGCAACGATTGATTAAGTAACGTTCTGGTAACGAATGCAGCGTTAAAACTCCAAAGACTGTCCCCTTCCAGCCCCTGCATAGTGATGGAAAACAGCTGGTCAAAAAGGGTTTTGAGCTCGTTGATCTCTACAAATAGGCCCTGATCCGCTGCAGCCACAAGAAGGAAAGGATCCACCGGTCTAAGGGATGCGATCTCTGCGATAAGCCGTCTGTATTGATCACAGAAAGAGTAGAGCCCGATCCTCAATTTAGAAATACAGGCGATCTGCTCGACCACTTGGGAGTCCGTCTGCAAGGAATCCTCAAGCAAAACAAACTGCCCCGATAGCTCATCGCACGCCATATCAACGTGGGGGGGAATGGTAAGCGCTGTCCCGGTAAGTGTGTAATTAGCGTACTCGTTGTACAGCCTATAAAGAGGGGCAAAGGCAGTATAGGTGTCGGCAAATACGGATCCGACCACGGCGGGTGAGGCGA
>JAYEMK010000040.1:0-8972 GCA_034718095.1 Candidatus Bipolaricaulota bacterium
CCAGTGGATATTCCAACAGGGCCTCCTCCGCTCCTTTGCTGTTGAGTCGGATCAGGGAAGCAGCGGTGATTTTCCCGGCCGGTTTGCACGCAATCCCCCGTTCACGGGCAAAGGCAAGGACCTCCCCTGGCTCATCCGTGATGATCAGGTGCGACTGACCCATGTTCCACACCTGGTAGGCCTCCCGATCCGAGATCATCCCCCACTCCTGGAGGGATAGAAATTCCGGCTGCGGTCTATACAGCCCCTCGAGCTGTGCCCCCAACCTGCGCCGCCGCAGGATACGTCTCAGGTTCCCCGGGATCCCACCACCGGTGACATGGACGATTCCATGTACAGTTGCCCGTGGCTCAGTGTGATAACCGCCCCACAGGTCAACCAGGAAATCGGTCAGGATAAGCGACGGGGTGAGGAGCTTGTCCCTCCAGGTCGTTTGGAGGAACGGTTCTTTGCACCAGTCTTCTCCAAACCGCCCTGTTAGGATCCGCATAGCCAAAGTCAGTCCGTTCGATCTGATCCCGCGGCTTTTGACGGCGATGATCGTGTCCTCTGGTTTCAGGGCTGCCCCATCGAGCAGCTTCCCATCCTCGACGATGCCTACTACATCAGCGTTCCAGATGTAAGGGTTATCGCTGCGGCCGTGCACCTGGTCCCCAAGTTGGGCGATCTCCCCTCCGACCATCGCGATCCGCGCTACCCTGCAGGCCTCCACCAGGCCGGAGAAGAGCTCAGAGACCAGCCCGGGATCGGCCACCGCGGTGTCGAGACAGTTGGTGGCAGCGAACGGCTCCGCTCCTATTGCTGCGGCGTCGTCAGCGACCATGGCGATTAGGTCGAAGGCCACGGTGTCGTGTCGGCCTGCACACTGGGCGATCAGAACCTTACTCCCGATCCCATCGGTATTCTTAACCAGATATCCATCGGCGACATCGAGCCGAATCGGGCTGGAGGTCCCGTCTGACAGTGGGTAGGGAACCCCGAACCGACCACTCCGAAAGGAAAAAGTAGCCCTCGATGCCTGGTAAGCGATTTCCGAACAGAGATCGCCCGACCGTTGAGCGCTTGCCCCACCGGTATAAAAACGGTGTTGATCCATTTTCACCATCATCCTCTCTTGAGGTAGTCAGCCATTCCCTGGAATATGGCATGCCCCTGGCCAGGGCCCCGGTTGCTCCCCCTGCGTGTCCAACTGGCCCCCTGATACCAGTAGAAGGCCCGCTCGGGATGGGGCATCATCCCAAGGAGGTTTCCGGCCCGGTTGGTCACGCCGGCGATGTCGTCGAGTGAGCCGTTGGGGTTGTACGGGTACCCGGCCGGCCCATCGCTCGCACCGACGTAGCGAAAGGCGACCTGGTCTGTTGCCACCATCTCCTGCCACACCTCCTTGGGGGCGACGAACCTGCCTTCGGCATGGGCAACCGGCAGCTCCAGGAGCTCCCCTGGCTTAAGACTACGGGTGAACAAGTTATCATTCTCCCGCCGCAGCCGAACTGTTCGGCACTCAAACCGGGCTGACCCGTTGCGTGTTAGCGCAACCTTATGGGAGGAGACCCCGTCGTCTTCTGTCTCGGGGAGGAACCCCAGCTCAACCAGTATCTGGAATCCGTTACAGATACCGAGGACTGGATGACCGGCATCGATGAACCATCGCAGGTCCGTAATGATCGCGCGTAGGTACGAGGCGAAGATCGCTCCACCCCGGACATAGTCCCCGGCGGAGAACCCACCGGGAATGACGAGTCCCTGAAACTCCTTCAGGCGGTGCTCTCCCGACAGAAGCTCACCCACGTGAACGAGAACCGGCCGCAGACCCACTTTCATTAGACAGTGCATCGTCTCAGCCTCGTTGTTCGTCCCTTCCATCACCAACACACAGACGTTCACCCCTCCTCCCGGAAGTACTTGGTCAGGCCCTCTTCCCACGCCCGTCGGGCCCCCTCTACCGTAAGGTCGATTAAGCTAATACTATCAGCGATTTGAATTCGCTTTCCACCCGTTATTCCGATCGGCTGGATTTGACATTGCTCGAAGATGGCACGGAATCGCTCCTCGTCTTGGGGCGCTACCTCGACAATGAACCGAGAATTTGACTCAGAGAATAACCTGGCCTCGTCGTGCAGCCCCTTTAGCGATGCCAGATCGACTACACATCCGATCCCACCGCCGAATGTGGACTCGGCAAGGCCTACAGCGATCCCCCCCATCGAGACATCGTGAGCCGAGCGGATGACCCCCTCGCTCGCCCCTTGAACCACAGCGGAGCAGTTTTCCCACAACTGGGTTGGATTCACCTCCGGTACCGGGGAACCATCTTCCTTTATGAGGGCGAGGTACTCTGATCCACCAAGCTCATTCTTGGTTTCTCCGATCAAAAACAGTAGATTCCCCTCCTCCTTGATATCAGAGGTTATCGACCGTCGAATATCTTTGATTATCCCGACCCCAAGCAGAATCGGAGTAGGAGGGATGGCCCCGGTCTGGCTTTCGTTGTACAGGCTCACGTTGCCACTGACAAACGGGATCCCGGTCCGACTTGCAACAAAATTGAGCCCGCGACAGACCTCCTCGAGTTCCTCCATCCGCACGGGCGAACGGGGGCTGCCCAGGCAAAGCGAGTCCGCCAGGCTGTGGGGCAAAGCCCCGGCAGCCGCCAGATTGCGATAGACCTCATCGACGGCTGAGGCTGCCCCCCAGAATGGGTCCTGTTCCGTGAATTTGGGGTTTACATCACAAGTTATTGCAAGACCGGTGAACGAGTCAGCGATAGGCTTTATGACCACTGCATCGGCAGGCGAGTGCGTCGTAAGCCCTCCTTGAAGTGGTTTGGTGATCGTCTTGGCCCCGACCTCGTGATCATACTGCCGTATCACAAAGGCCCGGCTGGCGACGTTCACCCCTGCCAGGAGATCGAGCAGTATCCGGTTATAATCCTTCGTCTCGGGAACAGTGTGGGCACGCTGCTTACACGGCGCATCGCTGCGGCCGGTCCCACCCTCACTGTTGGGGTGGGTTTTGCCTTTGACGATACCTTGCGAGCACTCCCGGTCCGCCCGTTGACCTTCGAGAAGAAACCGGGGCTCCATCCGGGCGAGCTCGTTGCCGTGTTGATGGATCACTACCTCCGGGGCTTCGAGCACCCGGCCTATGTGGCGAAGCTCGACCCGCCAGTGGTCAAATAGTGTCCTTATCTCTTTTAGGTTCTCCGGTGCAACGGCCATGAGCATCCGTTCCTGTGACTCGGAGATCCAGATCTCCCATGGCTCCATCTCTTCGCGTAGGTGCACCTGCTCGAGGGCGACCGAGGCACCGAGGCCAGCCGCGGCCACCATCTCTGTGACAGCACAGGAGAGCCCTCCTCCCCCCAAGTCTTTCATTCCGGCGATAAGCCCGTGCCGGTTCGCCTCCAGGCAGGCATGAACAAGTGGCTCCTGGGTGATCGGATCCCCCACCTGGACGGCGGAGCGATCCTCTGTCTCGCTCTTATCCGAGAGGGTAGCCGAGGCGAAAGTGACCCCATGAATCCCGTCCCTGCCAGTTTTCCCACCTGCGAGGAGCAAAAGTTCTCCTGCTTTGGTCACCCTGCTTCGTGCGACCTCGTCGCGCCTAGCTATCCCAATACAACCGACATTGACCAGACAGTTTGCCAGATATCCCGGATGAAATGATACCAACCCGGCGCAGGTAGGGATGCCCATCCGGTTTCCATAGTCCGATATCCCCTGGACAACCCCCTCGAGGAGATAACGTGGGGGCTTGGTCCCAGGCGGGATCTCCTCGGGTGACGTGGAGAGGGGGGCGAAACAGAGCCCGTCGACAAGTGCTATCGGAAGCGCTCCCATACACAGAACGTCCCTAATCACTCCCCCCACTCCGGTCGCTGCCCCGCCATACGGCTCGACCGCCGAGGGGTGATTATGCGATTCCAACGCTACTACATAGACAAAGTCATCGTCCAACCCCACTACGCCGGCGTCCTCCATTATGGGTACCTCCGTCTTAGTGGGGATGTTTGTGATGAAGCGACGAAGAAAGGGTAAAGAGGTCTTATACGAGCAGTGTTCGCTCCATGCCTGGCCAAGCGCCTGGAGCTCCAGTTCAGTAGGGACACGGTTGCGCTGCCGGAAGTACGAGCGGATACGAATCATCTCTTCCCGATCCAAACCAAGCCTGAGTTCCTGCGAGATCCGCTCCAGGAACTCCTCCGAGACCTCTATGTCTATCTTTCTGTTCATCCCTCTAGCCCCAGGATTTCATAGCGTTCGATCACCGGGTTGGCGAGCAACGCCTCGCAAAGTTGTGCCACTTTGGCTGGTGTTGCCTCCGCCATTTCGATCTCGTAGAGCTTCCCCACTCGCATGTCACTGATCCCGGTAAACCCGAGCAGATGAAGGGCCTCCTTGGTCTTTGCCCCTTCAGGATCGTACATGCCCTCTTTTAAGTGGACGCAGAGCGTCGCTTTTCCCATTTTCACCCTCCTCCGTGTAGGGGGTCATGAGCCCCGTTTGCCTCCAGATACTCGAGCAGAAAGGCCGGGGGACGATGACGATTCCCCGGATGGATATAGTTGTAACCCAGGTCAAAACAGCCGGTACAGATTTTGCCCTCAAGAACGCTACCCAGAATAGGGCGGATCCGTTCTCGGTTCGCGTAGCGAAACTCCAAGCCCTCCACCCTGCCGAACTCGGGATGGGAAAATCCCTGGCGCATCTCTTTCTCCAGCAGGCGGTATTCGCGCAAGATTTCGGCGGCAGGCAGGAATCTAGTGGCCAAAATATCGGCGGGGCGGATATCGACCCCAGCCCGGCAGGGGGCGATAATCGGTGGCCAGGCGGACAAGATCGAGAGCCCATTTCTCCTGTGCTGACGCCAGACCGAAGCGAACCAGGCGGAGAAATTGCCCCGCACGATACTGTCATCCACAACGACAGTTCTGCTGCTTCC
The DNA here is from genome assembly GCA_034718095.1 of Candidatus Bipolaricaulota bacterium. Classification (GTDB taxonomy): domain Bacteria; phylum Bipolaricaulota; class Bipolaricaulia; order UBA7950; family UBA9294; genus JAYEMK01. The sequence goes on from JAYEMK010000040.1 coordinate 4,942, forward strand.
TGCCAGGCTCGGGTCAACGGAGAACTTACTCCGGAGCCGATTGGCTATCGCAGCCGGTCCATTTTCCAGGAACGATCTCCCCTCCTTGTTGACCTGGAGGATGTCGGGGGACATCCGGACGTTGAGGGATCTGGCGCGTGCCGCCGCAAAGTATCCCTCACCCGCACTGATTCCGGAGTCGGGAACCGGGACAATGAGACTGCCGGGGGCCGGTGGATTGTCCTGACACAACGCCCGACCAAATTCCTTTCTGACGCTGTCTACAGTCTGTCCTCCTACCGTCGATGTGGCCCGCTGCAGATAGGCGAGCTCAAAGGCGCATAGTCCCTTACTGGCCGTTCCGCCCAGCTCCTTATTCATATCAAGCGTGCAAAATTCAGGCGCTGGTCTAATCGAGCCTTGCCCGTGCCCCTTAAGAGAGCAAATTCCTATCTCACCCGCGGGGACACTCACTATCTGCTCCTCTGTTCCTACTCCGGTCCCCGTCAGATGTGCCGTCTCGGAGGCAAAGAGCCATGTCTGACCCACCCTGAGCCGACAAAGGGGCCTCAACCCGTCTCGTAGATAGAAGAAGTAGGCCCTCCGGTGGTCTTCGATCAACCCCAGGATGGTGAAGCCACCAAACGGGAATGCATCCCTGTAGAAAGAGGTGAGCGCCGCCTGGGGATCGGCCTGCTTCAGGTATCGGGAAAGGATGAGGCCGGCGCAGGCAGCCGAATCAGTGTGAGCACCTCCCAGATCTATCCCTTGTCGAGCCGCTTCTTGTCGCCACCGCGCGGTGAAGGAAACCTCCCCGTTCATCACGATCGCGACCCTGGCACGTCCCTTGGTGGCCACGGCTGGGTGAATGTTCGAAACCTCTACCACTCCGGCGGTGGCGTAACGGACATGGCCGAGGAACAGATCGCCCTGCGCCTTGGCTGCGAACCGTTTCAGGCCGTTATACCCGGCTGGGGGGATCATCTCCGCTTCACCAGGCCATCTTTCTACATGGACCCCGGCGTTGCTATGAAGGAGAAGGCCTGTCCCGGCGTTGCCACGGTTGCGTGATCGCTCCAGTATGGCAAGGGTGCGATCGATCAGAGAGCGTGAATCGTTATCGGCATCCCTTGTAGGCAGTACCCCGACTACACCGCACACGGCCCCTCCCTGAGTGCAATATCCCGCCGATAGCGCATACCATCGAACCTTACCCGCTCCATCGCTGCATAGGCCGATTCCCTTGCTCGGCCCAGTGTTTCCCTGCGGGCGGTGACCCCAAGGATCCTCCCCCCGCAGGTGTACCACTGGCTATCATGGTAGTCAGTGGCTGCGTGAAAGATGGTTGCTCCCTCGTCCGCAGCCTCGCTCAGTCCGCTTATGGGAAGCGATTCCTTACCATAGTCGGTTGGATATCCAGCACAGGCCGCTACCACGCAGACAGTCGCCCCGACACGCCATTCCAGGGTTGCCTGATCGAGCTTTCCGGTACAGGCAGCGTGAAGCAGCTTGTATAGATCACTCTTCAGCAAGGGAAGGAGCGCCTGGATCTCAGGATCGCCGAAACGCATATTGTATTCGAGCAGATAGGGGTCCCCGACCTGGTCCACCATTACTCCAAAGTAGATAATCGCGGCATCATCCAGCCTCTCCTCGGCCATCCCGTGGATGGTCGGGCCAATGATCAGTCTCTCGATCCGCTTCATCACCTCTCGTGGGAGGTCAACCGGCGCATAGGCACCCATCCCACCGGTATTTGCCCCTCGATCACCATCCTCAAGGCGCTTGTAATCCCTTACCAGAGGCAGGAGTCGATAGTTCGCCCCGTCGGTTATCACCATGACCGAGACCTCTTCCCCGGCGATGGCCTCCTGGAGCAAGACCCTTTCGCCCACCCCGCAGGCGCGTTCCTGCAACAGAAACCGAAGTGCTTGTTCCCCGGCCGCCTGGTTCGGGGCGAAGATCGCCCCTTTACCGCCACAGAGCTCATCAGCCTTTATGAAGAACTTCTCCCGTTCCCGTTCTGCCAGGTATTTGTGGGCGCTGGCATAATCGGTAGAGACATGTGTGTGAGGGATGGGGATACCATGCCGGTGGGCAAACTCTGAAGCGAAGACCTTACTCGACTCCAGCCGAGTTGTCGCCTGAGTAGGGCCGAAGATCTTCAAACCTGCTGCCTGAAATCGATCGACGATCCCCTGGGCCAAATACCCTTCCGGCCCCACTACGGTAAGGGCAACACTGTGACGGGCTGCAAAATCGACACTCTCCTTTGATGAGCGAAACGGGACGTTCTCCATCTTAGGGGCGTAAGCCGTGCCTCCATTTCCAGGCATACAGTAAACCCGGCCCACCGGATCGCTATTGGCTAAGCCCCAAGCGATAGCATGCTCCCGCCCACCAGAACCGATCACCAGGACAGATTTCAATTTCACCACGGCACCCCCACAAAAGACATGCACAATACTACAACAAACAAGGCATATTGTCAAGGGTAGGGGTACAAAATTGCGTTGTATAAGTTAATGCAAATTGGGCTGGACCAGGGCCTTGATCGGACAAGAAACTAATTTACGCAGGCGGCGGCGCCCCTTGTTGCCGATCTGGATGAGAGAGAAGACGCCGATGATCGTGGCCTGTTTCGCTTGGGCGATCTGCACCAGGGCGGCCTGAGTTTCACCCGACCTCATCAGATCATCAACGATCAACACCCGGTCATCACGGGAGAGGGCATCGGCCGGGAGGAAGTAGTTCAAGACCTGGCCGGTAGGAAGCTTGTAGCGGGACTCGACGAATGAGGGAACGCCGATCTCGCGTCCGCGCTTGGCAAAGAGACACTCAACCCTCAGGGCGGCGGCGACGTGGGTCGCGAGTGGGATCCCGTCTACTGCAGCAGTGAGGAGCTTCTCCGCCTGGGGAAACTCTGCGGCGACCAGATCAGCAGTCGCACCCAGAAAGGCAGTGTTAAACAGCAGCCCTGTGTTATCGATGAACCCGTCCTCATCGAAGCGGAGCAGGGCCTCCCCTTGTTGTGAGAGCCGCTTCCAGGAACGCAGCTTGAGTATCTTCTCGGCTCGGCTGGGCTCAGGGAGAACATGCCCTTTGACGTACCTGTTCAGCACGATGGGAGATATGCCCAGGAGCTGGCTCAACTCCTGGTAGGTCTGCCCTTCTTTGATCACCCGCAGAAACTGGACTGCCTTGAGCTGTTTTTGCGCTTGTAGTTCCCTGGTCATGATACAGTCATTCTACCGACTTGCTGCCGTGATGTTAAGTATCCTGGCTCAATCTGAGGTTGTTACTCCCCCACGCCAGCTTTAGCCAAGCGGGGAATTGGGAAGGACCCGGACGATTTAGGCAGCTGGCCGCAACGACATGATTCCCTGCCCCAGGACTAAAGTGTTGATTTGAGAACATTTACCGCCTGGACCGTCCCTATTTTTCCCTTAAATAGGATCGGTATCCCTGGTCTCGAAGGCGCTCTCCCTTTGCCTCTACCCCGGTCGCCATGGCGGCACGATATTGTTCGATCCTCTCTTGCAAGGCCGGGTCCTGCAACGCCAGTATTTGAGCGGCGAGAATACAGGCATTCTTGGCTCCGGCTGCTCCGATTGCCATGGCAGCAACCGGGATCCCGGCCGGCATCTGGACCGTGGGCAGCAGGGAACCAAGTCCGCCAAGTGGAGATGTCTCAAGCGGGACCCCTATTATCGGAAGAGTGGTGCGGGAGGCCACTACCCCAGCGAGATTAGCCGCCCCGTGCGCGGCAGCGATGATCACCTTAATCCCTCGTTTCTGCGCCCCTGCAGCATAGTCGCTCACCTTCTGCAGAGACAGATGAGCGGAGAGCTGTCGCAGCTCATAGGGGGTCTCAAACTGGTCCAGGATTTCTGCCGCCCGCGTCAGAAGCGGGAGATCAGCCTCATTCTCCACCAGGATTCCAATCACTGCCTCAGCCATCTTCTCTCCTTAACGGGCGTCTTTCTCATGTTGGGTCCTGCTCTGTGCGCTTGCTTAACAGACGGTCCTTAATCCAAGGGTGTTTCAGGCTG
>JAYEMK010000041.1:0-3212 GCA_034718095.1 Candidatus Bipolaricaulota bacterium
TTGATATCGAGCTTGACGCTCTTTTGGAACGGCTCATCCATAAAGGTGACCAGTTCCTTATGCTTGATCCGTTTGAACAGGGCCAGGGCCTGATCGCATTCCTTGATCTTCCCCCAGATAAGTTCCAGGGCAGGCTGTGGGGCATTGATCCCCTGTTCCTTGAGCAGGGTCCAGTTGGGGTAGATCATCGCTGCCACGGCTGGGGCCCCCTGTCGTTTTCCTTCGTAGATCATGATCTCCTCGATCTCCGGGATGGTCACCAATTTCCACTCTACCTCCTCAGGGTAGACGTTCTTTCCGGTCTCCAGCACGATTACATTCTTGGCGCGGCCGGAGAGGGTAAGCCTTTTTCCGGCGAGGCTGCCCAGGTCACCGGTGTGGAACCAGCCGTCGGCATCGATGACCTCATTTGTTGCCCGTTCGTTTTTGTAGTAGCCCCGCATCACGTTTGGGCCACGGACGAGCACCTCGCCGATACCATCCTCGTTCGGCTGTGTTATCTTCACCTCTACCCCCTCGATGGGGGTCATTCCCGGTTCGCTGGTAAACGCGGGACACATGGTGAGCAGGGGTGAGGTTTCGGTAAGGCCGTAACCTTCCATGATCCCGATCCCCATCCTCCGAAATCCAGCCGCTATTTCAGGGGCAAGTGGTGCCCCCCCTGAGGTAAAGAATCTGAACCTTTTTCCGAACAGTCTCCTGGTTACGAGTCTCCCCATTAGCTGGGGTGCTAATCGATCCAGTGAGCGTTTTACCGTACTTGACTCGATCGACTGGCGTATCCTTGTATAGAGTACGTTGTACAGCTTGGGAACCCCAAGGATGATGGTGGGTCTCGCCTTCCGCAGTACCTGTAACAGGTTGCGGTCAACCGGGGAGAAGGTGGCGGTGGCGCCTACATAAATGGGGGTGATCAGGGTGATCGTGAGTCCGTAGATGTGATACCAGGGGACGATGGATAGGAGGGTATCGGCGGAGGACAGGGAAACGAGCCTCGCCGTAGCCAGGACGTTGGAGGAGATGTTGGCATGAGTAAGCATTGCCCCTTTTGCGTTTCCCGTCGTTCCCGATGTGTACATCAAAATGGCGAGATTATCGGGGGCCACCTGTGTCGGGGCGAGCGGGGTCCGGTTGAGCAACATTGCGTCGAGGAATTTTACCCCCGCTTCTTGTGGGCGATCCATGGAGATAAGGGTAAGCCCGGGGAGTGAGCTTTCTTTTATTTTGACAAGTTTTTTCACCATTTTACCCGAGGTAACCGCGGCCGAGACATCGGCCTCCAGAAGGATCCGCTCGATCTCCCCCTGCTGTAATTCCGGATCAAGCGGCACCACTACAGTACCACAGTACAGCGCAGCAAACAGGCTGATTGCCCATGAGGCACGAGGGTTGGAGATGAGGGCTATCCTGTCACCCTCTTGCAGGCCGAGCTCGTTCAGCGCGGAGGCAAAGCGGGCCACCGCCTCGCCAAGTCTCGCATACGAGATCTCGTTTAAAATCAGGCGGGGCCTGCGTCCATGTCTTCGTTCCTTTGGAATGAGCATGCGCAGGGCTACAGTGTTGGAATGAGAGGCTACCGTCTTTTCGAGAAGCTCGTTAATCGTCGGGTAAATCGTTTCCCCCTTTGTAAAGGTGGCGTTTGATGTCCATCGTACTCGTCTTAGGGAACGGTTGCTCGACGAGTATCACATGGTCCTTCTTACGGATTCGCTTGTGTGGGGCCAGGCGGCGCTGTCGTTGCTTTATCTCTCTCCATATCGTCTCTTTCACATCCTCAAGTAGTCCCTCTTTCTCCAATCTATCCTGGTTTGGGTAGATCACCACCTCCACTATCTCCTTGCCAGCACATGTCCCCCCGCGTGCCAGCACCTCCTCTATATAGGGAATGCGGGAGATCTCCCACTCGATCTCCTCGGGGTAGATATTCTTTCCGGTCTCGAGCACGATCACGTTCTTTGCCCGTCCCTTCAAGAAGATGTCACCGTCGTCGTCGATCAGGGCGAGGTCGCCAGTGTGAAACCAGCCATCGGCATCGATGACCTCCCTTGTTGCCCGTTCGTTTTTGTAGTAGCCGGCCATTACCGTCGGTCCACGGACGAGTAATTCCCCCACCCCGTCCGGGCGAACATCCTCCAGCCGCACCTCGATCGAGGGAAGGGCAGCCCCCACAGACCCACCCTTTGTTGAGTCCGGCGAGCAGAAGGAGACGACGGGGGATGTCTCCGTGAGGCCGTATCCCTCGAGAAGTCCTATCCCCAGGCGACGGAAGCCCAGGCTCACTCTGGGAGAGAGGGGGGCTGAGCCGGAGACGAAAAATCGCAGGTTTCCCCCGGTCAGACTATTCTTCACCTTTTTGCCCACGATCCGGGGTACGAGTTTATGCGCGATGCGACCACTCAAGCTACCCTCGATCTGGGCCATCAATTTGTCGTACATGGTATGGTACAGCTTGGGCACAGCGGTGAAGACCGTGACCTGATTTTTCGCAAGCAGTTTGGCAATGGCACGATAATCGTCCGTATAGATGGTCAATGCACCCGTGTACAATGGGAGGAGGAGGGCGGTGGTCAGGCCGAGGATGTGGTGCCAGGGGGCGATCGTCAGGAAGACATCTTCCTCAGTGATCGGCATTATCTCTATACAGGCCTCGATGTCAGCGGTTAGATTCCCGTGCGAGAGCATTACCCCTTTCGCCTCACCGGTTGTCCCTGAGGTGTAGGCAAGTATCGCGATTTCCTGGTCGCTTAGGGTGAGTTCAGGGGGTCCTCCCTCCTGTAGCAGGGATGAAAAGGGCGTCCCTGTTGGGCCCTCATCAAAGTCGATTAAGGGTGGGCCTTTGGTGGGGAGCCTGTCGAACAGCTCGGCCGGGGCGAAGATCGCCTTGACCTCGGCCTCTGTTAGTATTCCTGCGACCTCAGGCCGGGTCAGGGTGGGGTCTATCGGGACGGCCCAACCCCCCAATCGGGCGATGGCTATGATGGCGGCAGCGAAGCGGATCCGTGGCCGCGACATGATCGCCACCCGATCTCCTCTGCCTATACCCATCCCTGCAAGCCCGACAGCGAGGTTGTTTGACATCCGCTCCAGCTCGCGATAGGTAACCTGGCGTGGCTCTGCCGGTTTCTCACGCGAGTTGCGAATAGCGGGCCGTTCGCTGAAGTGCTGCGCACTCCTGGAGAAGAACTGTGGGATAGTTAAATATGCCAATATTC
>JAYEMK010000041.1:3312-8725 GCA_034718095.1 Candidatus Bipolaricaulota bacterium
AGCTCGCGATAGGTAACCTGGCGTGGCTCTGCCGGTTTCTCACGCGAGTTGCGAATAGCGGGCCGTTCGCTGAAGTGCTGCGCACTCCTGGAGAAGAACTGTGGGATAGTTAAATATGCCAATATTCCCCTTTTTTCAGAGAAGACGTAAATCTTCCCTCGGAATTGTCCTGTTCTTGCTTCTGATCATTATAATCTGTTTGTAGTCTCGAGCACAAATCCACTTTTAAGGAAGGTCAAAATCCTCGATCGAGAATTCCCCTTTCGCCTTTTCAATTACCTTATCGATCTTAAGTCTTGCCCGGCGGAGCTCCTCCTGTGTCCCCCTGGCGAGGTTGATTCCCTCCTCGAACAGCTCAATTGCCTCCTCCAGTGGGAGTTGTTCATCCTCCATGCGTTTTGTGATCTCCTCGAGCCGCTTGAGAGATTCATCGATCTTCATCCTGTTTCACCTCCTTGACCTGGGACAGGATCTTGCCCGCAGCGAGACGGCTTTCGATTTTTTCCCCAACTGAGAGCAAAGAGGCGGCACGAAGAGGGACGCCGCTACCGGCGCGAAAGGTGAGGGAGTAGCCGTGTCGAAGCGGCAGGTAAGGATCGGAACGGTGGATCAGTTCTTTCAGGTGGCTGTGTTGTTGTCTTCGCTTGCCCCACACATCCTTGATGGAGCGTAAAAGCTCCGTTAGCCGCAGATCGAGCTCCTGGCTCAGTGCCTCCAATCTGCGGCGGGGGAGGATGAGGCCGTAGGATTTCAGGCCCCTTGCAAGCCGCTGTTCCCTTTGCTCGAGCAGAAGTTTTGCCCGATTTATAAGCTGCCTGAAGATGGTAGAGATTGTGGTCGCAAGTTCCCTCCGGTCAGGGGCGATGAGCTCCGCCGCGGCCGATGGGGTGGGGGCTCGTTGGTCGGCGACAAAATCGGCGATGGTGAAATCGATGGCGTGGCCAACAGCTGATAAGATCGGGATATCGCTGGAAAAGATTGCCCTGGCGAGGCGCTCGTCATTGAACGCGGCGAGGTCCTCCAACGATCCACCACCGCGGCCGATCACGATCAGATCGAGCGGGCCGTGTGATTGGCTGAACCTCTCCGCTTGAGAGAGGGCAAAGATGAGTCCTGCAGGCGCTGCCTCCCCCTGTACCGTGGCTGGAAACAGGTACACTTCGAGCGCGGGCCAGCGCCGCGTTAACACCGAGATGATGTCACGAATTGCGGCCCCAGTCGGCGAGGTTATCACCCCGATCTTTCCCGGGTGAGGGGGAAATGGCCGCTTGTGTTCCGCTGCGAATAGTCCTTCCCGATTAAGTTTATCCTTAAGCTGTTCGAAGGCCAGCATAAGCGCCCCCAACCCTGCTGGCTGGATTATGGAGACGATGAGTTGGTAACGACCTCGTTTCTCATAGAGCGTCAGCCGTCCGTAGGCGAGTATCTCCGTTCCAGCCTCGGGTGGGGCCGCCCCAATCAAGCTGTCCTTGAATCTGACGGCTGATATCTCCGCTTTTTCATCCTTTATCGTAAAATAGAGGTGTCCGGAGGCGGCGCGCTTCGGGTTTGATACCTCCCCCTTGACCCACACCGAACCAACCGCGCCCTCCAGAATCCCTCGAGCCTTCCTGTTAAGTTCACTTATGCTGTATACTTTTTCTTCGAGCATTTAAGGATAAGTGTATCGTCTGTGGAAGAAAAAGAAAGGATGAATCCTTGAAAAGGGGAGATAGACACGCTATATTGCTATTCTACGGGTGAGGGGCACGCATGCCGATTTCCTGCCGCCATGCGTTTGCGGAAAAGACGGGACTTTGACAGGGTTTACCGTGCCGGAACGGCAAAGAAGGGGAGGTATTTTCACCTTTATCTGCGGCCCAATAAAGATGGACCAAGGCTGGGTATAGTCATCCCGCGTGGATGGGGGAGTGTGGTGAGCCGGAACCGGATGCGGCGTCTCCTGCGTGAGGCGTTCCGCACGGAAAAACAAGTCTTTTCAGGGGTTGACCTGATCGTTGTCCCACAGAGGGAGTGTAGGGGATTGGACGCCCGGCAGGTGAAAGCCAGGCTTCTGCAGGCGTTTGGTTCAGGTTTTGGAGGTGCGAGATGAACGAAGAGACGGTTTTCTTGACAAAACAGGGATATAGATTGATGCAAGAAGAGCTTGAGCAGGACAAAAAGAGGCTGTATGAGGAGATCCCCGATAAGTTGAAGGCGGCGAAACTGAATGGGGGGAACCTGCGGGAAAATAAAGAGTACATGTATCTGCAGAGCCAGCAGCAGTACTATGAGCGCGAGGTACATCGGCTTACCTCGGTGCTGGAGCGGGCAGAGGTCATCGCTGATGAGGACATCTCTCCCGAGAAGATAAGCGTGGGATCCAGTTTCATCCTGCAGGATCTAACCAAGATGGAGAGTGGTACATTTACCCTGGTGAGCACGGCTGAGGTCGACCTGGAACGGGGGAAGATCTCCGTTGATTCTCCGGTAGGAAAGGCACTGGTCGGCCACCGTGAGGGAGAGGAGATAGGCGTCGAACTCTCCCCTGGGCCGCGCCGTTTCCGGATCATCGCCATTAACCAGGCTCAGGAATGAGCGGAGATCTGTACAAGACAAGGCTGAGCAAGCTTGCCGCGCTACGGGAAAAAGGGTGTTCTCCTTATCCGTCCCGCTGTGGGCCCATTCAGCCCATTGGCGAGGTGGTGGGTCGGTTTTCCCATCTCAAGGCCGGGGAATGCGGACGGGGGCAGGTGAGGCTGGCTGGGAGGCTGGTGGGTTTCCGTCGCATGGGGAAGGCGGCGTTCTTTGACCTGCGGGACAAAAGCGGAGAGATTCAGGGGCATGCTACGATAGATGGACTGGGCGAGGAGGACTATCGCTCCTTTTGTGCAGTCGACCTCGGAGATTTCCTCGCCGTCAGTGGGGTACCCTTCCGCACGAACCGGGGGGAGTTGACGATCAGCACCGAGGAGTGGGATCTCCTGGCCAAGGCACTGCGCCCCCTCCCTGAGAAGTGGCATGGGTTGAAGGACGTCCAGTTGCGCTACCGGCATCGCTCTCTTGACCTGGTCGCCAATAGCTCGGTGCGGGAGACGTTTGTGCGGCGTTCGCGCATGATCGCTGCAGTTCGCCGTTTCCTCGATGAGCGTGGATTCCTGGAGGTGGAGACCCCGATACTACAACCGGTCGCCGGAGGGGCAACCGCCAGGCCATTTATTACCCACCACAATGCGCTTGATATTGACCTTTATCTGCGAATTGCCGTCGAGTTGTACCTGAAGCGGTTGCTTGTCGGGGGGCTGGACCGGGTATACGAATTGGGGAAGGATTTTCGCAACGAGGGTGTATCTACTGAACACAATCCAGAGTTCACAATGCTCGAGGTATATCAGGCCTACTCAAATTATGCAGGGATGATGCAACTGGTGGAGGAGCTGGTGCCATTCTCAACGCACGCCGCCATCGGCTCTGATCAGTTGACATACCAGGGTGAGGAGATAGACCTTTCTCCCCCCTGGCGGAGGGTGGGGCTTGAGGAGATCATTGCGGAGAGGACCGGGGTCTCCGTACAGGGCTCGGGTGAGGATATCCGGGCTCAGGCTGCCCAGCGGGGGATCCAGCTTCCGGCCATGCCTCGTGGCAAACTTATTGAGCAATTGTTGGGGGATTTTGTCGCTCCAACCCTTATCCAGCCGACGATAGTACAGGACTACCCGATCGATATCTCTCCCCTTGCCAAAGAGAGGCCGGAGCACGATGGGATCGTTGAGCGGTTTGAACTTTTCATCGCCGGGATTGAGGTGGGCAATGCGTTCAGTGAGCTAAACGACCCGCTCGAGCAGCGAGCACGATTCCAGCAACAGGAACAATGGAGAGAGGAAGGGGATGCAGAGGCACAGCGGGTGGATGAGGATTTCCTGTTCGCCCTTGAACATGGGATGCCGCCAGCGGGTGGGCTGGGGGTAGGGATCGATCGACTTGCCATGATCATTACCGATTCACCGTCTATCCGTGATGTGATCCTCTTTCCCACCCTACGGGCCAGGGATCAGTGATGCTTAGCGCGTGGCCCCGGGTGATCGGGAGGTTGGATCGGGTGGTTGAGTCGGTACTGCGGTGGGATGTGGAGACATTGCAGGCGATCAGCGAGCACCCCATTCTGAGCCGGTTTTCCCTTTTGTTCCTCATCGCCACCTACCTCGGCGACGGCTACCTATGGGGAGGGATTGCACTGGGGTTAATCCTGTTTGGGCAGCCGATCGACAGGGATTATGTGTTGATTGGGCTTGGAATTACGATCGTCAATATCGCCGTGTTTCGCCTGTTTAAACTAGTGTTCGGCCGGGCGAGACCTACCTTCGTCGTGTGCGGGCTTCGCTCACGGTTGATCGACAGCTACTCCTTTCCATCAGGGCATGCCACCACCTCGTTTGGCCTTGCCCTGGTTATTAGTGCCTTCTACCCGGCATGGCCGATACAGATATCAATCTATCTCGTCGCCATAATGATCGCCCTGTCGCGGGTCTACCTGCGGGAACATTACCCACTTGATGTTATCTGCGGAGGATTGCTAGGCCTGTTCACGGCCGCTTATCTGCTTCCGTTTTTCAAATCGCTCCTCTTTTGATCCCCAGCGCTTATCGGGTAAAATATGAATGTTGTATAAGGAGCGATCAATGGAAAAATATATTTCTGCACGTGCTCTGGGGACCGGACGATCAGCCATCCGTGAAATTCTCAAACTTACCGCCAGACCGGATGTAATATCATTTGCCGGGGGGCTTCCCGATGCTGAGACGTTCCCCCGAGATGAGCTGGCCAAGATTGCGGCTGATGAGATCAAAAACGATTACAAAAACGTACTTCAGTATGGGCTGACTGAGGGTAGTCATATGCTGCGCAATGCGATCGTGGACTGGCGCCCGTATGGGCTCGAGCTTGGCATCGAGCGGATACTGATCACCACTGCCTCACAGCAGGGGCTGGATCTTTTGTGCAAGGCATTTATCGATCCGGGTGATGTGGTGTTCTGCGGTCTCCCCACTTACCTGGGGGCGATCCAGACGTTCACCCTGTTCCAGGCTGACAAGATCGGGATCCCATTGCAGGACGATGGAATGGATCTCGATGTTCTTGAAGGGCGCATCGCCGAAGAACAGGCGGTGGGTAAGAGGCTCAAGGCCATCTATATAATACCAGAGTTTCAGAACCCGGCCGGAATTACCATGTCGCTGGAGAAACGCGAGCGGCTGCTCCGGATTGCGGAGGACGCTGACCTGCTGATTTGGGAGGATGATCCCTATAGCAAGCTTCGGTTCACCGGCGAGCCTCTCCCACCGATCAAGACCCTGGATAGAGACGGGCGGGTTATCCTGCTCGCAACCTTCTCCAAGCTGCTGTCGGCAGGGTTGCGGTTGGCATTTATGGTCGC
>JAYEMK010000042.1:0-8597 GCA_034718095.1 Candidatus Bipolaricaulota bacterium
ATTCCTATCGCCCCTGGGGTCTTGGGGAAGAGCCGGGTCTCCTCGACTCGCTCCAGCCCACAGATATAACGTGTCAGCCGCTCAATACCGATCCCGAACCCGGCCGATGGAGGTATCCCCTCCTTTACCGCCTGAAGATAGGGGGTGTATTGGCTAAGCTCGATCTCGTTCTGAGTTAGTCTCTTCTGGATGCGAGCAAGGGTGTGTTCACGCTCGCCACCAGATAGGGCCTCGCGATACCCTTCAGGGTAGATGAGGTCCATGTCCACCAGCGTGCCAGGGCGGGAGGGGTCCTCCCGGTCGTAGAACTCACGAATGTGGCGGGGAAAATCGAGGATCCAGATTGGCTTTTTGCTCTGTTGGGAGAGCTTCTCTTCAAAGCCCTCGCCATATTGCCCCCTCGCTGATCCATAGGAAAAACGTGCAAATGGGCGCTTTGGTGGGCTGATGCTGCGCGAGAGCCCCTCCAATTGTGCCGGGCAATTCTTAACCACGTCCGTTATGATTCTCTCTAGCAGCCCTTCTCCGATCTCCATTATCTCCTCGCGGGTGGCGGAACGCACCTCGAGGTCGAGCTGAACGAACTCGGCAAGATGGCGGCCGCTCTGCGCTGAGTCGCTCGGCTCAAGGCGGATGTTCGGGGAGAAGGTGAAGATTCGCTCCAGACTGCGCAGTGCAATCTGCTTGTGCAGGATCATGCTTTTGGTCAACTGATATGGGTTGCCGTAATAGTTTATCGTACCATCGAAGGTGGTATGGTGAAGGGGGTCGGTCACCGGGGAGATGATAACCGGCAGAATCTCCACAAATCCCTGTTCCCGCAGGAACTCTGCTGCTGACCTAAGGATCTCACTTTTCACCTCTAATATACAGACAAGTTTCTCATCCGGGGAATGCATCAATACCTCCTTTAAAAAGGTAATCTTTACAATTTGTTGTATAAACTCGTCTTGCTAGTTGTTTTATGCTTAAACAAAATTATCTTACCGCCGAGTGCGCAAAGACCGCTGAGATAAAACGTTGAGATTTTTATAAGATTCTCCTGGGGGGTGTAGTAGCTAATTTAGGATTTACTACACCCCCCGAGCGGTAAAAGTTCCCATTTCTAAAGTAAAAGGAGTTTATGCAACAGTCTTTAGTTTTCGTTAATCAACAATATGAAAAGGTTAAGGATTGAACAGATCAGAATTACGCCCCACAGGGGGCGTTGGCATTGACGGGTGTCCTTGTGGAGAAATGGGAAGTGTTCACCGCGTGAGAGGTAAACGAAATTTTCTTGCCGTTGCAAGTGGTCTTCACCTTGGATCACCCTTTATGAGAAAGATGTACAAGACTAACACAGGTTTACATGAGTGTCAAGTATGCTCGTTGACGCGGGGGCCTCAAGCTGGTTATGATCAAGGGACATGACGAGAGATGGAAAGATTCGTTATCTGAGTGGGGAACGGCTACGTCAGGCCGTGATTGCCGGTGCATACCGCGTTATCTCCAGTAGAGAGCTTCTGGACCGAATCAATGTATTCCCCGTGCCCGATTCCGATACCGGGTCCAATCTGGCGGCGACCATGCGCGAGGTGATCCAGGGACTGAAAATCTGTCCCTCCTCCCCGGGTGAGGTAAGCGCGAGGGCTGCGACCTGTGCCCTGGCTGGGGCGCGCGGTAACTCCGGGGTGATCATGGCCCAGTTCTTCCAGGGCCTGCGCGAGGGGATCCCGGATAAACTCCACATCTCCGTTTTACACTTCGTGCAGGCTGCAAAGACCGCCGCTGTCCGTACCCGCGAGGCGTTGGCAACCCCACAGGAGGGGACTATCCTGACCGTAATTAGCAACTTTGCTGATCACGTGGCGAAGCGTAGGGAACGGCTCGGTGACTTCGTCCCACTGCTGGAGGGGGGATTGCGGGCAGCGCAGGGATCGCTCGCACAGACGAGGTACAGGCTGTCCGCACTACGAAATGCGGGGGTAGTCGACGCCGGGGCGCTCGGCTTTGTTCGCTTTCTCGAGGGGTTCGTCGAGTTCTTGAAAAGTGGCGAGGTCAAAAAAACCGTCGTGGTAGAAGAGCAAGGGCAAGGATTAAACATCGCCCCTGATTACATCGGGGAACGGGTCGATTTTCGCTATTGCACGGAGGGGACAATCTCCGGGGAAAAAATCGACAGGGCGGGGCTGAAAGAACGGCTCGTGCGCTTCGGTGACTCAGTGGTGGTCGCAGGGACAGATCGAGAAACCCATGCACACATCCACACCAACGCCCCAGCGAACGCGTTGGAAATCATCGCTCAGGCAGGGAAGATCCAGGATCAAAAGGTGGAGGACATGTTCGCAGGACTCAAGGAGACCGCTACAGATAAAAATAGGTCCGGAATAGCGCTGGTAACAGATTCAGTGTGTGACCTGCCTCAATCCTTCCTGACCTCGCAACGGATTCACGTGATCCCGCTGCAGGTGGCATTCGGTGAGGAGGAGTTTCTCGATCGGGTTCAGATTACCCCAAACCAGTTTTACGCAAGGCTTGCAAACTCCAAGATACTACCAAAGACCTCACAGCCACACCCGGCCGACTTTCTCCTTATATACCGTTATCTTGTCCGACACTACGCCTCAATCCTGTCGATACACCTCTCCCCGGGGGTCTCTGGAACATACCAATTAGCCCTCACCGCTGCCCGCCCTGTGACTGAGGAGTCCGGGGTGCCGATCGAGGTGGTTGATAGCCGCAGTGCCTCGGCGGCACAGGGGCTCGTGGTATGGGTGGCGGCAAACGCGATAAACAGCGGTGCCTCGCTTGAAGAATGCGCTGCCGCAGCCAGGGCGGCTGCCGCACGGGCGAACGTGTTCGTATTCGTCCCCACCCTGGTGTACTTTGTGCGCGGGGGAAGACTATCCCCTTTGCAAGGGAAAATCGGCGAACTGCTTCATTTAAAGCCCATCCTGACGACAAGGGAAGGAAAAGTGGCCCCGGCTGGAAAGGCGATTGGTCGACGGCACGGGATAAAGAAGACCTTCAAATTTGTTTATAAATTGGCAAAAAAGATGCATGCCCCGGCATTTGTCGTGACTCATTCCGCCGCCCCTGAGTTAGCCCAGCACTACTCCGAGGCACTTCATGATCTATTCCCCGGCTCAGTGGTGATGGTGGCGGCCGCCGCCCCCGCCCTGGGAAGCCATGCAGGTCCGGGTGGTGCGGCAATTGCCGTTTTGGATACTGAACCGATCGACCAGCCAAATATGAAAGAGAAAGGATAATGGCGCTTGTGGGGCTGCTTCTTATCTCCTATCTCATCGGTGCCATTCCCACCGGGATCCTCTTTGGCAAACTGTATCGGGTAAATATCCGCAATAAGGGAAGCGGGAATATGGGCGCTACAAACGTGTGGCGGATTCTCGGCTGGAAGGCAGGGGTGCCCGTTCTACTTATTGATCTGGCAAAGGGGATCCTCGCCGCTATTGTGATCGCCCGGTTACCCCTTGGCCCCATTCCCCTCGATCCTGAGGTGGTGGCGGTCCTATGTGGGACCGCAGCTGTACTGGGACATGTCTTCCCCGTCTATGTAGGGTTCCGCGGGGGTAAAGGGGTGGCCACCGGTGCCGGGATGCTCGTGGCTGTAGTCACCGTTCCCGTCGCGATCGCGATAGGGATATTTTTGCTGGCCCTGATTGCCAGGGGACAGGTCTCGGTTGGTTCGATCCTGGGGGCGATAAGTGTCCCGGTATCCACGGTATTGCTCAATCGGTACAGCTCGCTTCATTACCACCCGCTTGTCATCGGCCTCACGGCTGCACTGGCCGTTTTTATCATCATTACACACCGTAGTAATATCATTAGGATCCTGCGCGGAGAGGAAAGCCGGTTTGCCCGATGGCAGATCTGGAAACGCCATTAGTTAAACGAGGCAGAATTTCCCCTCGCCCGTTCGCCTTGCTCACTCGCATTCCTGATTTTTCACCACGAAGGACACGAAGAGCACGAAGAGGTCAAAATAGCTCCCAGATGAGAGAGGATAAGCTTTCCCCTCGCCCGTTTCGGTTCAACCCATCTGTGGTCTACAGAGTGAACTGAATTATTACCAGCCAGCCTCTCCGATCAACGGGACAAAGCGACATGCCCCCAGTTTCCTTGTGATGAGGCCAGAGTCTGTAAGTTTTATCTTTGTAAGTTGCTGCTGCATTCTTCCCCCCACCGGAAGAACGATAATTCCGCCCTGTTTGAGCTGCCTTTTAAATTCCTCGGGCACGCGGGGGAGGCTGCCGGTGGCCATGATGCGGTCAAACGGTGCCTGCTCGGGAAGTCCAACGGTGCCATCCCCCACTGAGGTGTGGATATTGGTGTAATTTAGCGAACGTAGTTTCTCCTGCGCTGTTTGTGCCAGGGATGGGATCCTCTCGACTGTAAACACCCTGCCTGAAAGCTCAGCCAGAATCGCCGTCTGGTAGCCTACTCCCGTCCCAATCTCAAGCACCTTTTCTCCTCCCGTGAGCTCAAGTGCCTGGCTCATTATCGCGACCATGTACGGCTGGGAGATGGTTTGCCCCTCTCCGATGGGGACAGGATAATCTGCGTAGGCATCTCCCCACAGGTGTGTGGGAAGGAAGAGATGCCGCGGGACCCGCTCCATCACTGACAGCACCCGTGGATCTTTGATTCCACGGGAACGAAGCTGCCGGTTGACCATGTGCTTCCTCTGTCTGGCAAACGAATCATCCCTTGAGTCTTGCCGGTTCATAACAGCAATTATACGGCAATCCACAGAGGAGTATAAAAATGGTATTTAACGCGTAGATATATCAACGTCCGGGGTTATCAGGAAATCACGGTTCCTTATCGTTTTGAGTGGGTAATTCTGAGTTGAGTTCGGATGGATACCGACAAGAATTCACCACGAAGAGCACGAAGGACACGAAGAATGGAGCAGATCAAGGGCATTCACGAGCCCCATGGAATAGCAACCGGTGGAATTATTCCACGGGGCGAGGCTCAGTTGTTGACCTACATGAAATCGGTGGGGGTGAAGATCGGTCTCCTGACAAACTTCAATGTCACCAGGCTTAAGAATAGGATCAAGCGCTTCATTCTCTAACCCCTCGGGGGGTGTAGTAAACAGGACCAGCTACTACACCCCCCAAGTGCTCTTCGTGTCCTTCGTGGTGAAAAAATCCGGAGTGCAAACCCTACTGCCTGCCCCGTGCAATGACAAGAAATGGAAGTATTTCACGGGGCCTGCCTGCTGTGGTAGCAAACAACCAACGAGAAAACACTATCCACTTGAAACAGCGAGGAGCCGAAAGCACAAATGGCACGCATGAATTACAGGCGATTCAACTGCGCAATGCCTCACTCCTGGGTTGGTTCCTCAAAGTAATCTGCGATGATTTCCTTTGCCCGGGCAAGGTCGTGCTCCCGCACCATGATCCTCACCTCTGCCAGTCCATCAATCGTCATCGGGAGAACTGAAGGGGGAACCTGGGTAATGAGATTTGCCGGGATGTCGAAATCCTTGAGCAGCCCCTGGATTAGTCTTGCCTTAGGTTCTCCCCAAACCTTATGACAGAGCTGTAGGCTCGATTTGTCCTCTCTGTCCCTTTTATCGAACAGGTAGTGAACGATGGTGATGCACTGGCTGGCGTGCAGGCTCTGTTCCCCGAGGGAGATGCGGGGAAGTTCGGAGAAGGTATCCAGTTCCGATTCCGTAAACTCAATGTGGTCAGATAGCACAAATGCAGGGTTTGCCGGGGGCTGGTAGGAATCGATGGGGATTCCATCCTCATGAAGTAAAACGGGCTGGGCTCTTTTTTGGTACAGGTGGTCAAGGACCGTAGGTAGATCGCCTCGCGAGATAAATATTCCGGGGGTGCTCTCCACCTCTTTGTCAGTCAGCTTTTCCAGTGCATTTTTTATCAATCCCGCTGTCGAGCGCTCATCCGGGTTCAAACCTCGAAGCCTCTCACCTACAAACCTGATCTGCACTTGATTTTGCAGAAGCAGGGTCAGCTCTGAGTCACGGCGCAGCCCGTGCGATAAAAAGAAGGTTGCTCCGATCGCCCGACACAGTACGTCCAAACGTCCGCCGCTCCCTGGCAGATCATTCAGGATAAAATCGGGACTGATCGGGGCCTTATGGCCAAGGAGAATAAATCTTCGCATAGTCACCAAGTTTACCCCAGCAGGATGGGCACAGTCAATTTTTTTAGAACAGGGGTTTATGGCTTCTTATCCTTGAAACTGCCATTGTTGATCCCTTTAGATTTCTGTGCTACTATAACCTCCGCTCTGGGAGATGATATTATGTACATCATCGTCGTGGGAGTAGGAAGCATTGGAAGCAGTCTGATCGATATAGCGGTTAAGGAGAGAAATAACGTAGTCGTAATTGACGCAAATCCGGACCGGGCCAAGGAGGTAGGCGCCAAGTACGATGTTACAGTTCTTAAGGGAAATGCCACCTCGCTTGAGACATTGCAGGAGGCGGGAGCGGATCGAGCCAACGCCCTGATCGCCACAACGAGTGACGATGCGATCAACCTGATGATCATCTCCATCGCCGCGGAGTTGAAGATTCCATCCATCGTCTCCGTGGTTAACAACAAAGAGCACACCGAGTTCTTCCGTAAGTTGGGGGCAAACGTGATGGAGAACCCCGACGAGGTTGTGGCAAGCCACATGTACAATTCGCTGAAACACCATAAAGTAAAGGATTTTACCATCCTGTCAGGTGGAGAACAGATCTTTCGTATCGCTGTCAAAGACGGCTCCTCTCTGGTGGGGTTGTCCCTCGCGGATTGCTCAAGGCGTGAGATCCTCCCGGCCTCTCTTCTCGTTGTAGCGTTGAAACGAGAGGGCCAGATACAAATTCCGACGGGCGAGACTGTAATTGAACTTGGTGATACGCTCACCATCTTTTCCCTGAAGCGTGTCAGTGACGAGTTAATCGAGAAACTCACCGGATGAGATCATCCTGGTTCAAACTGAGCGTAGATCTGCCCATTATTCTGCGCGATCTGGGTCTTCTCGTCCCCGTTGTCGGGCTCATGGCCATCCTGTCACTGCCCGTGTGCCTCGCGTTCAATGAGGGATATGCCATACTCCCTCTTATCATTACTGCTGCTTTGTCCTTTGCCCTTGGGGCTTGCCTGTACCTTCCATTTCGAAATGCAGGGGAGGCCAAGCTGAGGCACGGGTTGGTCATTGCCGCGTTCGGTTGGCTTCTGGTCGCCGGTTTGGGATCACTCCCACTCGTGCTTATCACGATCTTCGCCCCGCAAGGCGGGGCTGAATATGCCGCCCTCGGTTATTTTCGTGATCCACTCAACGCCTTCTTCGAGTCGGTCTCCGGCTTCACCACTACCGGGCTGACCATGACCGCTCGAGCGGACCTGCTGCCCCATATAGTTCAATGGTGGAGAAGTTTCATGCAATGGATCGGTGGGATGGGGGTAATAGTTCTCATGCTTGCCATCCTCGCCGGTCCGCGGCCTGGGTCCTATTCCCTATATTATGCGGAGGCGCGCGGGGAGAAAATCCATCCCAGCGTCATGTCCACGCTGCGCACCATGTGGTGGATCTTTCTCCTCTACACCTTCGTCAGTGTGGTACTCCTTTGGGGGGCAGGGATGCCGCTGTGGGATTCGTTAAACCACGCGATGACAGGGATGTCCACCGGTGGGTTCAGCGTCACAGGCAACAGCATCGCCTCCTATAACAGCCTGGCTATTGAGCTTGTTATGTTGCCGATCATGCTGTTCGGCGCAATCAGTTTCGCCGTCCATTATTCACTGATGCTGGGCAAGGGAGGTACATTGTGGAGGGATTCCCAAACCCGTTGGCTTATCATAATTGTCAGCGCGGGTGTCCTCCTGTTGGCGCTGGAAAACGGTCTCCAGCTGGGGCTGTTGCGGTCACTACGCGAATCAGCATTTCAGTTCTTTTCAGCGATGACTACCACCGGTTTTCAGACGGCGAACGTAGGCTCCTGGAGTGCCACGGCAAAACTCCTGCTTGCCGCGGGAATGTTCGTAGGCGGCGCGGCAGGGTCTACCGCGGGTGGGATCAAGTTAATGCGTATGTTGATCCTGGCCAAGGGGGTACAGTGGCGGCTCCGCAAGATAGTATCCCCACGAGGGGCCATTGTCCCTTTCCGGCTTAATGGAACGACGGTCAACGAAGAAGAGGTAGGGAATAGGCTGGAGGACGCCACCCTGATCGCGTTTCTGTGGTTGGTGTTCCTCCTGGCAGGGGTGCTAGTGTTGTTACACACCGCCCCGCCGCATTTCACCCTCTCCGATATCATCTTCGAGGTGGCGAGCGCCCAGGACACGGTGGGCATGTCGGTTGGAATCACTGGGCCGATGATGCCTACAGTGAGCAAGCTTGCGCTGTGCTTCAACATGTGGATCGGGAGACTAGAGATCATCCCCGTGTTGATGCTATTTCGGTCGCTTTTCCTCGGACTGCAATGAGCAAGGCTTAAGAAATTCGTGGGATTCGTGATCAGTTAGTTCGTGAAATTCGTGATAGATGGTTAGCATTTGGGGCCATGATGGAATCACGAATGACACGAATAAGACGAATGACACGAACAAATAATACAAAGGATTCGT
>JAYEMK010000043.1:0-8462 GCA_034718095.1 Candidatus Bipolaricaulota bacterium
TGCGCTCTTCCTCTGTCAATATATGGGGGGGCGCGGCCCCGATCACCCCAGTCCGTTTCTCACCAGCCCGGGTGAGGATCTCCACCCGATGGCTGGGCAGGATCCTGGTATCCCAGCCGCCAAGGGGAACAAAACGCAGGTAACCGGTGTCCTCTATCCATTTTACGATGAACCCAACCTCGTCCATGTGTGCATCGAGCATGAGAGTGGTGTTTGCACTCCCTTTTCTTGTCGCGATCAGGTTTCCCAATGGATCTGTCCTCATCTCATCCACATACGGAGAGATCAGCTGTTCGATCGTTTCCCTGACCTCATCCTCAAATCCAGCGACCCCGAACGCATCGGACAGGGTTTGCAGCGACTTCAACCATTCCATAAAATCCTCCTTTACGATCTTCTGAGTATAACAAGACTCAAACAGGGTGTCCCCTTTTTACAGAAAGGGGAGAGGCAAAATTAAGTGGCGGTAAAAAAAAGGGGGTTTGATGACCTACGATTTGGCGATTGTTGGTGCCGGGCCAGCGGGGATGACCGCGGCCTTGTACGCGGCGAGGAAGGTACTTAAGACGGTAGTGGTGAGTACGGACCAGGGTGGTCAGCTGCTGTTGACCCGGGAGGTGGAGAACTGGCCTGGGATGATCAACATCGGTGGGTACGAGCTATCCCGGAGTTTCACACAGCATGTTGAGCAATATGGGGTTGAACAACGGATAGGTAGGTCGGTAACCGCCATCCACAGAACGGAGATGGGCTTTGAGCTAACGATCGCCGACGATGAATCAATCCTGGCGAAGGCGATGATCATAAGCAGCGGGGGGCGGAGCCGGCGGTTGAACGTGCCCGGGGAGGAGAAATTCACCGGACGCGGCGTCTCCTACTGTGCCACCTGTGACGCACCGCTGTTTTCCGGAAAAAAAGTGGCGGTTATCGGTGGCGGGAACGCTGCCTTCGAGGCGGTGATAGATTTGCTCCCCATCGCTGCCGAGATCCACGTGGTTGACGTCGCCGAGGGATGGTTTGCGGACCCAATTCTTCACCCGCAGGTGCTCTCGGCCGAGCGGGTGCATACCTATCAACAGCATCGTCTGTTGGAGATCAAAGGGGATAATCTGGTTAACTCCGTGATTATCGAGGGGCAAAACGGCAAGCGGCACGAGCTGGATGTTAACGGGGTGTTCGTTGAGATTGGAAGTATCCCCAATACTGATTTCCTCTCCGGGCTTATCGAGTTAAACCAGGGGGGCGAGATCGTGGTCGATGAGGGACTTTCAACCTCTCTACCCGGGATATTCGCCGCCGGTGATGTGATCAACCGCAGGGACAAACAGGTGGTAATCTCAGCCGGGCAGGGGGCCACGGCGGCCCTGTCGGCATATCGCTGGCTCATTGAGGAAGGCAGGCTGGGGGCACGTGGTTAAGCGATCGGCTGTATGTAGTTAGCGTCCAGGATCGTGGGTAAATCACGAATGGCACGAATAGACAAATTGCACGAATAATTCGTGAAGTTCGTGATCAGTTAGTTCGTGAAATTCGTGATAGATCAGTACGATGCTCTTTTAGTTTAATCTTCGGGGTGCATGCTCTCGTGGATCCGCTTTGCCAGTGATCGGGGGATTTTGGGGAGGGCGGCGAGCTCCTCGATTGAGGCGTGCCGCACTCTATCCACGGAGCCAAGATGTTCGAGCAAGACCTGCCTGCGTTTCGGACCGATCCCCTTGATCCGATCGAGTTCGGATGACAGGGTATGTCGGTGGCGCAGCCGGCGGTGATAGGAGATTGCAGCCCGGTGTGCCTCATCGCGGATTCGGCGCAACAGCAGCAGTGCCTTACTGGTCCGGGGGAGGTGCACAGGCTCGCTTTGTCCGGGTAGGAACACGTCTTCGTGCCGTTTGGCGAGGCCGATCGTGTTGATACCATCCAGATTTAGTCCCTCCAGCACTGAGAGGACAGCATTCAGTTGACCCTTTCCCCCGTCTATCAATATGAGATCGGGAAAGGGTAGAAACCTTCCCCGGCTCAGGCTGGGGTCATTTAATTCGGCCAGGCCGCGCCGGAAACGACGGCGCAGGATCTCCGAGGTCATCGCATAATCGTTGGGGGTACCCGGCAGCCGCACCTTGAAGCGGCGGTACGCGTTGGGGTGGGGCTTTCCCCCCTGAAACACTATCATCGATCCCGTTGCCTGCTGCCCTTGAAGGTTGGAGATATCGAACGCCTCGATGCGTTCCGGAAATGAGGATAGGGAAAGTGCAGCAGCAAGTTCTGACAGGGTCTGAGTGGCCTCAGCACGTAGCGTATCGTTCACCCGCTCCGCCTTGAGGGAGTAGCTTGCGTTCTCCATTGCCAGTTTCACTATTCGCCGTTTTTCCCCCCGTTTTGGGGCCTTGATCCGCACCCGGTCCCCGCGGATTGAGGACAGCCATTTTGCCAGGCCTTCCGCATCCGCGGGCTCTGCTGGCAGGAGCACCTCTTTTGGCACCGTGGTTGCCTGGTTGTAGTATTGCGGGAGGAAGGCTGATAGGGCCTCAGATACTTCAGGGCCGTTCGGTGTTCGCAGGAAGAATGTCTTCCTGTCTACGACGCGCCCATCGCGAATGAAAAATACCTCTGCACATGCCCTGGTTTCAGCTATCGCGATCCCTATCGCATCACGGTCGACCCGGTCGGGGAGCACAAGCGACTGTCGCTGCAGGGTATGGCCTAAGGCGGTTATCTGATCGCGCAGTTTGGCCGCTTGTTCGTACCGTTTTGTGGCGGCCGCCTGATGCATCGCGGTTTGCAGTTTTTTGATCAGCCCTGAGATCCTCCCCTCGAAAAACATCACCGCCCGGTCGATCGTTTCCGCGTACTCCGCAGGGGTGATCAGGGAGGCGCAGGGGGCTGAACAACGCTCGATGTAGTAATTAAGGCAGGGCCTTCTTGGCTCTTTTAGTGGGAGCTTGAGATTACAGGTGCGGATCGGAAACAGCCGCTGTGCCAGCTTGAGGGTGGCGCGCATTGCCTTGACATTGGTGTAGGGGCCGAAGTAGCGCCCCCCGTCCGCGGCGCGCCGGCGTACGATAACCACCCTGGGGAATGTTTCGTCCGTGATCTTGAGGTAGGGATAACGCTTGTCATCTCGCAGGCGGATGTTGAACCGGGGTTGATAGCGCTTTATCAATGTGTCTTCCAGGATGAATGCCTCCGCCTCTGTAGCGGTCTTGATCACCTCGAAATCTGCGATCTTTGGCACCAGTGAGCGTAGCTTTGCCCCTCTTCCCTGAGCCGAGTGGAAATAGGAGCGGACCCTCGAACTGAGTGCCGCAGCCTTGCCGATGTAGATAACCCTGTTCCTGTTATCTCGCAACAGATAAACCCCAGGGGAATGGGGGAGTCGGGCCAGGTTCCCCTTTATACGATCCTGGGTAAATCCATTTTGTTTGGAAATTTCAGCCACCCCCATTGTTGAGATGTTACCCAAGGGTGGCTATGGGCCTCAACCGACTATATGAAGCGCTTGAGGCGAGGGTTGTGAGTTGTTCCCGGGATTCTTCCCCTCTTGGCCACCGGGTCACCGTCAACCTGTTTGATGTCCGCGGTGAAGTCGATGGGGGAGGCGCTGGAGATGGCACTTCCCACCCCGAAGGCATCGACCGGGGCCCTTTCCTCTTTGAACAGGGTGATTCGGGCCGAATCGATTCCCCCGCTTGCCACGATCCGCACGTGGTCGAAACCGGCCTGATCGAGCCGGGCGCGGACCTCCTTCGCCAGGGCTGGGGTGACCCGTCCCCGCTCGGCAGGGGTGTCCAGGCGCACCCCCCACAGCCGCGGACCGAGGGCGCGGGCGACCCGTAGACTCTCCTCGGCCTCATCCTTGAACGTGTCCACCAGGGCGATCCGCTTGTTCTCCGGTCCAATGTTTCGGTCGAAGGACTGCATCGCCTTTACCGTGTCACCCATGCACAGGATTAGGGCGTGAGGGATTGTCCCAGTCGGCTCCAGCCCGGCGAGGCTCGCCCCGGCCGGGGTGGCACAGCTGGTGCACCCGCCGACGATCGCTGCGTACTCCAGCCTGGGGGCGACAGCAGGATGGACATGCCGGGCCCCGAAGTGGATCACCGGGGTTTCCCCGGCAGCGATCACGCAGGCACGGGCCGCAGTTGCCCACCCGCTTTCCTGGGCAAGGATTCCCAGAATCGCTGTTTCGTAGATTCCCACCGATCGATAGGGGGAATTGATGCGGAGGGCAATCTCTCCCTCGCTCATCTCCTCTCCCTCATCCAGCCCCCAGGCGGTAGCCCGGGGAGGTAGAACCTTTTTCAGCAGTGACTCCACCTCTTTCATCCCGCACAGGATCCCCCCCCCACTGGGAAATATCTCTATGGTAACCTGGGGGTTGATCCCTTCTTTTTTCAGGATCTCCCTTGCGTGCAGAAAGTAGAGGTCGGCCGTGGCCCCGGACAGGATTTCTGCTGCCGGGGAAAAACGATCTTCATTCATGGGTTCCTCTTCAATATGCGGGCGCCGAGTATGCGCCCCATGTGCTGCAAGGCGAATTCATGTGCCTCGGTATCAAATGAGCTAACGCAGTTCTCAACGACAGTCACTTGGTAATCGCGGTTGCGGGCGTCGGCCACCGTGTGTAATACACAGATGTCTGTGCACACACCACAGACGATGAGCCGGTCGATGTCGTTTTCCTGTAGCTGTTTTTCGAGATCGGTGTCGAAGAATGCGCTGTAGCGGTGTTTCTCGATCAGGGTTGCTTGAGGCAGGTAGCCAGCCAGTTCGGGGATGATCTCCGTCTGTTTGTCCCCGCGGATGCAATGGGGTGGAAATATTTTGAATTCCTCATCGTCTGGCTCATGGGTATCCGCGGAGAAGAATAGCGCCGTTTCCTTTTGTAGTTCCTCGGCTATCAGTCTACTTATCGGGCCGATTATCCTCTGTGCCGGGGCCCCGCAGAACAGGGGGTTTCCAGCCTCCAGGAAGCCCCGTTGCATGTCGACCACGATCAATGCCTGTCCTTGACCCATTTTTCCTCCGTACAGTGTGGATCATAGGGGTCGGTAACGGTGATTTCAAGTCTGACCCCAGCTGGTGAATTGGCACAATCGCTTTAGTGGGCATCCGTCGCAGTTGGGAAGGCTGCGGCAGCGCCTTTTCCCGTGCTGGACAATCAAGGCATGGTATTCATTGTACAGCCCTACATCCAGGGGCAGGTTGTCCATGAACAGGGACTGGGCCTGGGAATAGGATGCCGATGGCTCGAGCAGCCCAAGCCGGTTGAAGATCCTCTTGGTGTAGGTATCGATGACAAAGCTCGGTTTTAAGGCAGCGTATAGTATGATGGTATCAGCTGTCTCTTCCCCGATCCCGGATACCGACAGGAGCTGGTGGCGCAGGTCGGCAATGGGCAGATTAAACAGGTGCGCCAGATCATTATGGTGATGTTTGGCAAGGAAATGTAAGAATGCCTTTAGTCTCTTCGTCTTCTCGTTGTAGTAGCCGCAAGGGCGTATGAGTGCTGCAATCTTTTCATGTGTGGTCCGAGCCAGGACCTGTGGTTGCATCAGCCCTGCCTCATTGAGGGCTGAGATCGCCGGTTCCACGTTCTTCCAGGTTACGCCCTGGGTGAGGATCGCTCCTACGATTGTCTCGAACGGGCCAGGGCTTGGCCACCATCCCTGTTTCCCGTAATCGGCAAGAAGAAGGTTGTAGATAGAAAAGAGTGTCTGAGGTAGTTCAGTATTCATCGATGAATTCGAGAATCCCTGCCAAGATCCCGGTGGCGATCTTGTCCTGATATGTCATAGATTGCAACATCCTCCCCTCCAGGCGATGGGTGAGGAATCCGACCTCCACCAGGGCAGCCGGCATCTTGGCAGCGCGGATGAATAGTGGGGCCAGTTTGACCCCCCTGTCTTTGGCGGCGGTTTTGGCGATGAGATGCCGTTGGAGGATCTCCGCCAGCCGGTAGCTTGGGCTTCCCGGTCCCTCTGTCTCGTGCACCAGCGTCTCCGCCCCGTCCACTGTCCCCTCTGAATAGGCATTGGCATGGATACTGACATACAGGGCAGCTTCTATCTTATTTGCCCTGATGACGCGATCGGTGGGATAGATGTGTTCATCTCCCCGACGAGATAGAACGACCCGCAGTTGTGGATGTTCGAGCGACTTTATATACACCATCTGTGCGATCGAACGGTTGATCTGTTTCTCGCTTATCCCGTCGATTCCGATCGCCCCAGGGTCTTTGCCTCCATGCCCAGGATCGACAAACACGATATACCTTGTGTTGAGGGCCGGACCACCGGCCATGGGCTGGATTGCGGAGAGAAGCGATACAAATACCGCTGTTACCAGTCCTACCTTGAATAAACGGCTCAAACCACAATCACTCCCTGACAAATTTTGCTCAATATAGCGGATATGGGAAACGGGGTCCAGCCAGTTAGTTATTCCGGGACCGGACATGTGGGATGGATGAGCAGCAGCCCCGACACCTCTACAGTCGCAGTTCCAGATCTAATTTGCCAGGGGGTCCCATAATAGGGTAATATTGGGTCCAGTATTAAATACTAAGGAGGCATAGAACATGGCAAAGGTTGTCTTTGAATACGCCAAATGCAAAGGTGAAGGGGAATGTGTAGAGGCCTGTCCAGTGGAGATCCTTGAGCTCAGCAACAATGGGACCTGGTGCAAGGCCATAGATGACGAGGTGGATAATAAAGACGCAGTGGAGAAATTCCACCAACAGGTGGAGCAAAAGGGCCATGGGGACGTCGATTTGGAGATCTCAAACGAGATGGAAGGCTGCATTGCATGCAGGGTCTGTGAGACAGCCTGTCCGGAAGGGGCGATAAGGATAGAGGAATAATCCTTCCTCACCCGTCGGTGTTGAGGGTGCCTTTTAATGCATTCTGGGAGTCTGTCCTGTAAATCCTTTTTGGTAATCATTTGAAGACACAAGGCTGGATTCTGCGACAGTGCGTGGGTTTCTTTTTCATTTGTCTGCCGCCTTTTTGCGCGCTACACTTTTAGTAAATAGGAGGCGTTCGGGGTGCGGGCGATAGATGTTAAAGAGGCGATGAGGTTTTTGCGGGCTGCCGGAAAGAGGGTTACCGATGAACGCAAGCTGCTACTTCGTATAATCAGTGAGCATCCTCACCTCGATGCCAGCGAGATTTATCGTTTGGCCAAGCAGGATAACCCGAAGATAAGTCTCTCCACCGTTTATCGAACGGTGAACCTATTGAAGGAATTGGGGTTGGTTAAGGAGGTCTCACTGGGCGGAGAGCGCAAACACTATGAGGTCCGCTGGGATGAGCATTATCACTTTGTCTGCCTGGGTTGTGGGAAGGTGATAGAACTCCCCGCCTTAAAGGAAGTGCGCAGGCTTGGTGAGGAACAAGGATTGGAGATTCTTGGGGTCAAGCTGGAGCTTGTAGGCTACTGTAATGAATGTCGAGGCAGGGGGGAGCATGGGGCTGAATGGTCTGCCCCGCTACCGGGCTCGGGAAAGGCCGATGGAGTTATCGATCTGCGTGGGGTCTCGATGCTCGAGCACCCGGGCCGTGTCTCCCATAAGGTGGAGGGGTTACGGGAGGGAGAGCGGCTGGAGATCCTTACCGATGATCCTCGCCGGCTGAAGTTAGCCCCCAAGATGCTTGAACAGATAGAAGGGATCGAGATTATAAGATATTGGAGAGAGGGATTGCTCTGTCACGCCCTGGTGAAGAAGAAGTGAGAGTGTCTTTACCATTCTGGGGTCCATGATTTTCTCACGATTTTTTGTTGACAACGAGGGATAAACTGTGTATACTATTTTTGCTAATGAGAATCGTTAGCAATAAATGTAAGGGGTCCGAGATGAACAGCAAACGTCTGGGAGAGCTGAGGCCCAGCGGTGAGGATAGATGCTAATGGTGTTGGCTCAGGTTGGAATTGGTGAAACAGCCAGAATTATGGCAATTGAGGGGGGGCGAGGCTTAAGACAGAAGCTCTTTTTACGGGGCCTGATTGAGGGCAAGGTGCTTCGGGTAATATCTAATTACGGGCCGGTAACGGTTGAGGTTGATAGAAATGTTGTTGCTATCGGTCGGGGAATAGCACAGAAAATTATGGTGACCAAGGGTTGATAACGGAGGCGAAAGATGTAGGAGTATCAAGTAACTCAAGGATGACATGGAAAATCAGAATAAGAAGGTAAAAGAATGGAAGGAAGACGATGGTTACTTCTATACATTAGTAGAGAAGATATAATTGATTATCGAATCAGAGAAAGGGGGGTAAATGGAGAAGAAACTATCTGAAATGAAGTACGAGGAAGAGGGCATAGTTAAGAGGATTGGAGGAGGTTTGAAAGACAAAATAGCTGGTATGGGCATCAGGGAAGGCAAGGAAATCAAGATGATGACCAAACAGCCAATAAAAGGCCCGGTAGTAGTGGCTGTAAATAGAGCTAATACATCTATTGGTCT
>JAYEMK010000044.1:0-2977 GCA_034718095.1 Candidatus Bipolaricaulota bacterium
AAAGGGTCAGGTGGCTGTTGAGTGAGGTGGATTCGCTTGGGTTTACACTCGACATTGGGCATGCCCATATCACCGGCGGACTGGAGGCCTACCTGGGGCTCGATCCCATACATTTTCACCTGCACGATAACGACGGGAAAGGGGATAACCATCTCCCGCTTGGAGAGGGAAAATTAAACTTCGTCTCTGTGCTGAAAAGGCTCAAGAAATCCAGAGGAAAGCTCATTCTTGAGCTCTATACCCTGGAGGCGATCTCCCATTCATTGCACAAATTAGAAGAGATGGACGGTTAAGAACCATCAGCCATAGACTGGGACAAGACATGGATG
This sequence comes from Candidatus Bipolaricaulota bacterium, assembly GCA_034718095.1. Taxonomy (GTDB): domain Bacteria; phylum Bipolaricaulota; class Bipolaricaulia; order UBA7950; family UBA9294; genus JAYEMK01. Next base: position 330 of record JAYEMK010000044.1, read on the forward strand.
GAAACAGAAATAGGACCCTGCTCGTATATTCAGCGTTAGTCCTTACCGTTATAGGGGGATTGATCTACCTCGGGCAGCCTGTGATAAATCAGCCCTGGACGGCACGAGACTGGGTCGCTGCAGCAGCAATTGGGGATAAGGCCTACGTAATCGGGGGACAGGATAGACGTCAGGGCCTACTTGACGAGGTGTTGGAGGTCGACATAAGTAGGCGGACGCTCCGCGTCGTGGCCCGGCTCCCTGACCCATGCTGTTGCCTGGCGAGCGTGGCAATGAATGGCCGGGTTTACGTCCTTGGAGGTCAGGGGCAGAAGGGATACCGTGATGAGGTTTTGGAGGTCGATCCTTCAACCAGGAAGGTGCGTAAAATCGCGTTTCTCCCTTCACCAAGGACATACGGTGCGGCAGCAGCGGTCTCTGGCAAGCTCTACTACCTCGGTGGTTGGGACGGTGAAAAAAGGCTTGATGATATCGTAGAAATCGACCCTGCTACCGGCTCAACATCTGTTGTGAACAGGCTTCCCTCTCCCCGGGAGTTTCTAACGGTTGTGGCGAACGATGAGCGAATTTACGCACTTGGGGGAGAAGACACCGATGGATACCTGTTAGACGAGGTGATCGAGTACGACCCGGGGCAAGGCAAGATCGAGTCTATCGGTAGGCTCCCCTCCCCACGCTCCCGAGCCACAGCCGTGGCTGTAGCCGGAGACCTGTTTATGATCGGCGGCTGGGAGGGAAAACCCCTGGATGAGATTTTGCAGGTGCAACTGGACAGTCCAATAAGCTCCCAGGTTATATGCCACCTGCCGGAGCCGGCAGCAGACCGGTCAGCGGTTACCATAGAGGAGAAAATATATCTTTTCGGGGGAACGGATCCTGATTTCAACAGGCAGATAGCAACCTGGGAGATCGACCCTGAATCGACAAAGTGTCAAAACATAAGGCTGCGGCGACCACTGCTGTAGTTATCAGGTTTTCTGTTATACTGCCGGTGCAAACTTGCAGCGAAGAGGGGGTATGTGTTTAGCGTCTAGGATTGTGGGCAAATCACTAATGGCTCGAATAGGCAAATAGCTTGAAGGGGCCGTAATCAGTCGGTTCGTGAGATTTGTGATTAGTTAGTTCGTGAGATTCGTGATAGATAGAATTTAGGGCTATGATGGAATCACGAATAACACGAATAAGACGAATGACACGAATGGATTATAAAAAGATCTGTAGGATTCGTGATCAGTGGCGGACCAGAACGCTAAACAGATACAAAAGGGTACCGATGAAAAAGAAGCTTTACCGAAGTAGGTCCGATTCGATGTTGGGTGGGGTCTGTGGTGGATTGGGAGGGTATTTCGACATTGACTCCAATCTTATTCGCCTGATCTTCGTCCTGCTCGGCATGGCCAATGGGGTTGGTGTGTTGCTCTACCTTGCAATGTGGCTGATCGTGCCGCAGGAAGGAAGGTTCCCGGAGACCAGTAAGCAAGAAACATTCAGGCAAGGCGCGGATGAGATCGCTGAACGGGCACGCACTTTGGGAAATGAGGCAAGGTCGATTGCGGGGCGCTCCAATGTGCGCGCCGGTGTAATTATCGGGACCATTCTAATTATATTGGGCGGGATTTTTCTGTTGAGAAATTTCGGGGTCTTCTGGGCACCGTGGCTCAGATTCGATGTGCTGTGGCCGTTGCTCCTTGTCATCGGCGGGGTAATGTTATTGTGGCGTCGCCACAAAGGAGATCGAAGATGAGTGGGCAAGAACGCAAAGGTGGATTTGTCCTGCCGCTGATCCTTGTAGCGCTGGGGATCATCCTCCTTTTGAACAACCTTGGTCGGCTTAGCTGGGATGTATGGGAATATATAGTCCGTCTATGGCCGATACTGCTCATTGCTGCTGGTCTGGATCTTATTAGTGGAAGAGGGGCAACTCGTTTCTGGCTCGCAGTTATAGTATTTCTTGTGGTCCTGGGGGGCGCAGCCCTGGTCATAGTTGATCTGGTAGTCCCTGGCACCGAACAATCCATAGACCAGGGACTGGAGGGGGCAGCGCGGGCCAAAGTAGAGCTCAACTGCAATGCATGTGCACTCCGGCTTGGCCCAGGTTCGGCCCAGGAAGATCTGATCGAAGGTCAGGTCATGTTGGGCTGGAATGATAACCTGCGGCAAATGTTTCAGATCATTGACGGTAACGCAGAGTTTACATTGAAGAGCAAAAAGACCAATCCATTTCCCAGCTTTGGAAAGGACCGAGGGAGGAATTGGACCCTGTGGCTAAATCCCGATGTGCCAATAGCGCTTAAGGTTAGCACGGGAGTGGGGAAATCCAACCTCGATCTGGCCCGCTTGAACCTAACAGAGTTTGAGTTGAGTTCCGGCGTCGGGGAGATCACCGTCACCTTGCCTGCCCATGGGGGATTTAACACCGTCATCACCAGCGGGGTGGGTGAGATCACCGTGCTGGTTCCAAGAGGTTTAAACATGCGCGTCCAACTGGAATCCGGGGTTGGCGATATCGACGTGCCGGAAGACTACCTCCAACAGGGTGATGTCTACACCTCCCCCGGTTACGAAACCGCCGAACACCGGGTCGAGCTTGAGGTAAAGAGCGAGGTTGACCAGATCACAATTAAAGGGCAGGGCAGTGTATAAAATTT
>JAYEMK010000044.1:3077-8157 GCA_034718095.1 Candidatus Bipolaricaulota bacterium
ACTACCTCCAACAGGGTGATGTCTACACCTCCCCCGGTTACGAAACCGCCGAACACCGGGTCGAGCTTGAGGTAAAGAGCGAGGTTGACCAGATCACAATTAAAGGGCAGGGCAGTGTATAAAATTTTCACTTCTGTCTTAATTGACACCCGATTAAATGACCTGCTGGCGGTGTGGCTTATCCCACATACGTAATTTTGCCCGCGCTTTTCTTATCTGCTCTCGTACAGCGGCAGGGGCGGTCCCCCCGGGAACGCTGCGGCGACTGATGGCAGCCCTCACGTCTAAAACCTCCTTTAGATCAGGCTCAAACAGAGGTGATATCTTCCGATATTCATCCATAGGCAGCTCCGATAGCCGACACGAACGTGCTCCGCAGCGGCGCAGTACCTTACCCACCAGCGCATGGCTCCTACGAAAGGGCTCTCCCTTTCGGACGAGATAATCGGCGAGCTCTGTCGCCAGAAGGCCATCGCTTATGCCTACTGCCTGTTCCATCCTCTCCACATTGACGATCATTGACCGGATTACGCCAGCGGCGATGGTAAGGCTGGTGAAAACCGTCTCCACCGCGACAAACAGGCCTTCTTTATCCTCCTGCAAGTCCTTGTTGTAGCCGGAAGGAAGCCCTTTCAGCAATGAAAGTAAGGCGGTGAGTCGCCCAATGAGCCCGGCTGCCTTCCCGCGGATCAGCTCCAGGGTATCGGGGTTTCGTTTCTGGGGCATTATGCTGGAACCGGTGCAATATGCCTCATCCAATTCGACAAATGCGAAGCCGGGGGAGGACCACAGAATCAGATCCTCGGCCAGCCTGCTCATATGAACCTGTGCAAGGGCAGCCCAGGATAAAAACTCCACGATGAAATCCCTCTCGGAAATAGCGTCCAGGCTGTTTTCGCTGATCGAGGAGAACCCCAATTCTCTGGCCAACGCCTCCCGGTCGATGTCAAATGGATTTCCCGCAAGTGCCCCCGCCCCCAATGGGCAATCTCGGGTGCGGTGTTCCAACTCGGACAGCCTGTCAAGATCGCGCTGAAGCTTCCAAAAAAAGGCCATCAGCCAGTGACCAAACAGGATCGGCTGTGCCGGCTGTAGGTGAGTGAATCCAGGCATGACCGTATCCAGGTGTCCCTCAGCCTGGTCGACGATGGCCGATTGCAGCCCCTGGACCCGTTCCCGCAGCGGCGGGATCTGAGCTGACAGATAGAGCCTTATATCCGTCATCACCTGATCGTTTCGGCTCCGCCCGGTGTGAAGTTTTCCCGCCAATGGGCCGATTAGCTCCGTTAATCGACGCTCCACTGCAGTGTGGATATCCTCATCCGTGGGTTTGATCTCAAAATCCCCTTGCTCAAACTCCTCCCCTACCTGAGCAAGCCCGGAGATGATCCGTTCGGCCTCCGCCCCATCCAGAACCTCTGCCCCCACCAGGGCGCGTGCATAGGCCTGACTGGCCCGGATGTCGACTGCGTATAGCCGTCGGTCAGTACCAATGAAGGTATTAAACTCCTCCATGATTGGGTCGACCGCTTTGCTAAACCGTCCCCCCCACAAACGTCCATCGGAATTTGCATCCATTGTTCCTCCTGGGAAAAACCCAGGCAATCGAGATAATATCCCGGCTGCCTGGGCTGGCCGATTTAATCCCTAAAGTGCTTATAAGCTGGGGCCTCTGGAACACTATTTTCTCCGAGCATTGCCCGGACTTTAAGGGGTAGACCGAAAAGGTTAATGAACCCTTCGGCATCCCGCTGGTTGTATACCTCGTCTTGGCCGAATGTAGCCAGATCTTCACGGTAAAGTGAAAATGGAGATTTGCATCCGGAGATGGCACAAGATCCCTTTAACAACCGCGTTCGAACGCTTCCGGTAACCGTCTGCTGTGTTTCCTTCACAAATGCCCACAGGGCCTCTCGAAGAGGGCTGAACCAACGACCATAATATACCAATTCCGCAAATCTTTGGGCGATCAGGTTTTTGTAATGCATTGTCTCCCGATCGAGGCAGAGCGATTCCAACGCCTGGTGGGCGGCATACAAAACCGTCCCGCCAGGTGTCTCATAGATTCCGCGTGATTTCATCCCTACCAACCTGTTCTCAACAATGTCTGCCCGTCCCACTCCATTTTCCCCGGCGAGCTGATTGAGTTCAGTCATCAGCTCTACAGGCCCCATGGTATTGCCGTTTAATCCTATTGGATAGCCAGCCTCGAAGTCCAGCGTGACATAGGTTGGCTCGTCCGGGGCGAGAGAAGGATTCTCGGTGAGCATATATACCTTCTCTGGGGGCTCCTGCCAAGGATCTTCCAGAACACCTCCCTCATGGCTCATGTGCCAGATATTGCGATCCCGACTGTAAATCGATTCTGTCGATTGCGCGACCGGGATCCCGTGTTCGGCTGCGTAGCTAAGTGCATCCTCACGTGAGCGGATATCCCACTCCCGCCACGGGGCGATGATCTGCAACTTGGGATTCAATGCCTTTACGGCCAGTTCGAATCGAACCTGATCGTTTCCCTTTCCTGTACATCCATGCGCAATTGCCTCAGCATTCTCCTCTTCTGCCATCTGGACAAGGTGTTTGGCGATAACGGGGCGTGCGGTTGCCGTCCCGAGGAGATACCTCGTCTCGTAGATCGCCCCCGCCATCATCGTTGGAAATGCATACTCCATAAGGAATTCCTCTGTCAGATCGCACACGTACGCCTTGCTTGCCCCACTGGCCATGGCCTTCTCTTTTACCCCGTTTAGTTCCTCTCCCTGCCCGACATTCCCGCTGAAGGTTACCACCTCGCTTCCATAATTCTCACGCAACCAGGGAACGATGATGGAGGTATCCAATCCGCCCGAATATGCAAGTACGATTTTTTTAATATTCATTTTCATGTTCAAAATTCTCCTCTTATTTAATGGCTCAGCGCCGCACAACACCCTATCTTAAAATAGGATATCATAAATGCCGACTAAAAAGAAAGATTTTTGGATTTGGTGGGCCTATTCGCCCGAATGACTGAGCTGGCGCGAACGCCTACGGAAGGAGGTCCTGCTCGGAGAAATGGCTTGCTGTGCGGTTGCACCGTGTAAGCTGAACATCAACAATACATTCACACCGCCACCTCCTTTGATGACCCATACAATGTAACCTGTCAGCACACATTTTTCAATGCAGATTACCACGAGAGGTTGATTCTTCCATTGGCCCGGATATACTTCTAGCTCATTTTCGCCGGCAAAATCGATGGGCAAACACTTGACAGGTTATAGCACCGTGTAGGATAGTCACGCAGGAGGATCTATGCTTGCAGCCCTCAAAAGGTGGGGAAAAGAGGCCGAACCCTGGTATTTAGCGATGGCGATGGCAAATCTGGTGATGGGGACCTCTTCCATCCTCGTCCCGCTTATGATCTCGAAGGTACTCCAAAATTCAGTGAGGGAACTCGGCCTATTGTCCACTTTGGTGAGTCTTGTGGGGATCCTGGGGAGCCTCATCTGGGGAAGATTGTCCGATGCCGCTCACCGCAGGAAGCCTTTTATCGTGCTGAGTTTCGCCGCAACGGGCCTCGCCTTTGCTGGGGTGGCACTGACCCAAACGTTTGACACCCTGCTGTTTATAAACATGACCCTCAACTTCTTCTGGGTCGCGAACGCATCGGTCATGGTGCTGATAGTGATAGAGAACCGTGAGCGCTCCGAATGGGAGCACAGGATCAGCCGGCTGAATCAGTTCGGGGCACTGGGGTGGCTGGTGGGGCTCATCTTTGGCAGTCTTGTCCTTGCGGTGGCAACCCGGTTCACCGATGAGGTAACCGCAATTCGCCTCATGTTTTGGTTGCTGGCTGTAGGGGGTGTTGGGGCAACGGCCCTCGCCGTGCGTTGGGTCCCATATACCAGGGCCAGACTAACGAAGCGAAGGTTTCGTGGGATAGTAACCGCCCTGGGAAACTTTCTCATCGAACGGGGAAAATTTAACCCACTTCACCTCTATCATAGATTGCACCCTTCGCGCATATCCTCTCTTCTGCGCGGGGGAGAAGGACTGCGCCACGAGACCCGTTTGTTTCTCATCATAGACGGCCTGGCGTTCACCGCGTTCGGATTGGTCTTCGTCCCTCTTCCCCTTCTGTTCGCCGATGAGCTCGACATCCCCGCGGCTATGATCTTCTCCTACTTCGTGCTTAACACCGCGGTGGTCGTCCTTACGTATCCATTTGCCTCCCACCGGATCAAGCGAAAGGGAAATCGAGCCATACAGGTACGTGCAGTTGCTACCCGTTTTGTCTCATTTACCCTTCTTGCGGTGTTGCTCGGTATATCGCCCACCTCTCTTCCTGCACTCATCATAAGCGGGTTTATGATCGCCGCGGGAATATCCTGGTCCTATTTTCAATTGAGCGGGATCGCCCTGGCGACCAGGCTTGCCAGGCCAGAGAACCGTGGACATGTACTCGGACTGTACAATGCTATGGCCGGGTTGGGGATGATCATCGCCGGGGTAAGCAGTGGCTATCTGGCTCAGTGGCTCGGCTATTCAGCCGTATTTGCTGTGGCGGCGGCACTTCTTGCCGTAACGCTTTTCCTCCTGCATCGCCTCCCCGACCCAAATCTGCAGGGATAGAAAACGCCGAAGCTGAAGTTCCAGTATAAGATTTAAGCAAGCAATCTCACCCCCTTGGTTCGCTGGAACTTCCCTCATGCCTCACTCCTGAAGATCACCCTACTACCCTAAAGGCACTCTTCGTGGTTCACCTCCCCCTCTCATCCCGAGATTCCTCCCAGATCCCCTCCCAAAAAACAATTTCCCCCTAAGGCCCTTCACTTCCACTCCTTACACCTTTTCCTCCAGATAATAGCGCTTTAACGTCTCTTCTCGCCCTCCTACCTCCTCCGGTGGGGCCCGAACCTTTACCCCGCGCAGCTGCAGCACGGCATTGACGTCGAAGATCCCATACCTGTTTTGGGAAAACACGATCACCTTGTCCCGGTTCAACCTCTTTAGCTCCCTCCGCCACCTCTGTCCTCCCAACCAGCTCACCTCTTCTTGTCCTTCCGCCTTCCAACGGCGATATCCCTGTACCAGCCCG
>JAYEMK010000045.1:0-8134 GCA_034718095.1 Candidatus Bipolaricaulota bacterium
CTTCTCTCGTGCCGAAAGCTCGCCCAGCGTGCGCGAGTAGCCGTCCGGGATGAACAAGGGATCGTAGCCGAACCCTCCCATCCCTGCCAGCCCAGCTGCAATTTTTCCTGATAGAATCCCCCGCGCGGTGAACTCTCCCCCGGATGGAAGGCGAAGGGCAATAGCTGAGACAAACCGCGCCCTGCGGTCAACCACCCCACCCATACGGGCAAGGAGCCGCTCATTATTGCGGGCATAATCTTTTTCCGCCCCGGAAAAACGGGCGGACAATATCCCGGGGGCCCCGTCCAGTGCCGCTACCTCGAGTCCGGCATCCTCGGCCAGCACTGGAATCTTGGCCTCAGCGCATATCGTACGAGCCTTTATTAGGGCATTTTCAAGAAATGTCGCCCCGGTCTCTGAAACGGAGGAAAATGGATGTTCCGCGCAGGTGAGCAATCTCAGCCGTGGCACCCCCACTAACAATCGCTTGAATTCGTCAATCTTGCCAGGGTTTTTGCTCCCCAGAAGGAGGATCATTCACCCCTAAGCGGCTTCAGATCAAGTTCATCCGCCCGGTGGCAGGAGACGAAGTGTTCGCCTCCAATGTCACGGTAGCCTGGGGCCTCCTGGCTGCAGATGTCCTTCGCATAGGGACAGCGAGGATGAAAGTAACAACCGGACGGGGGATTGACCGGACTGGGGACATCCCCCTGCAACAGGATCCTCTCCACCTGAAAGTCGGGGTCCGGGACCGGCACAGCGGACATCAACGCCTCGGTATAGGGATGCTTGGGAACCTCGAACAATTTGCTGGTCTCCGTCAGTTCAACGATCTTCCCCAGATACATCACTGCCACGCGGTCGGAGATATGCTTTACCACAGACAGATCATGGGCGATAAACAAATAGGTGAGATGAAACTCCCCTTGCAGATCCTCAAGAAGGTTCAATACCTGCGCCTGGATAGAGACATCAAGTGCGGAGACCGGCTCGTCGGCCACGATCAACTGGGGGTCAAGTGCAAGGGCACGAGCCACCCCGATCCTCTGCCGCTGCCCACCCGAGAACTCATGTGGATAGCGCTTCATATGGTCCGGCTTCAACCCCACCGCCCCTAACAGCTCCTGCACCCGCTCCCGCCGTTCCTTGCCCTTTGCCACCCCATGGACGAGCAATGGCTCTCCAACGATCGCCCCCACCGTCATCCGCGGGTTCAACGAAGAATAAGGATCCTGGAAGATGATCTGCATGTCACGGCGAAGTGCCTTTAGGACCTTACGGGAGGCACTGGCAACGTCCACCTCTCTATAATCCTCCCCCCGAGCGGCCAGGCTCTTGCTGCGCACCCTGATCTCCCCTGCGGTCGGCTCGATGAGCCTGAGAATCGTCCGGCCAGTCGTCGTCTTGCCGCAGCCGCTCTCGCCCACCAACCCAAGGGTCTCCCCTTCCTTGATGTACATATCGACATTATCGACAGCCTTCACATGCGCCACCACCCGCCTCAGGACACCCTTGCGCACGGGAAAGTACTTTCTTAAATTTTTGACTTCCAGTAGGACGCTATCACCGGTCAATCTCTATCACCTCTCCTATTCGTACAACCAGCAGGCAGCCCAGTGGCCCGTCGACACTTCCTTAAGCGGTGGAACCCGCTCTGCACATACCTCCATCGCATGTGGGCAGCGCGGTTCAAATGGACAGCCTTTCGGAATTTCGAAGGGGTCAGGCACGACCCCTTTAATTGGGATAAGTCGTTCCTTCGTGGTAGAGGCGAGCGAGGGGATGGACTTCATCAATCCTTGAGTGTAGGGATGCTTCGTATCATGGTATATTTTTCTCACCGTTGAGCCCTCCACGATCTTACCCAAATACATCACCACCACATCGTCGGCCATGGTGGCAATCACCCCAAGGTCGTGGGTGATAAACTGGATCGCGGTATTGAACCTATCCCGCAGGCCATTCATCAAATCCAGAACCTGCGCCTCAATCGTCACATCCAGGGCCGTCGTCGGCTCGTCCGCGATCAGAAGCGATGGGTTGCAGGAGAGGGCCATGGCAATCATTGCCCGTTGCCGCATCCCCCCTGAAAGCTGATGCGGATACTCATCAACACGCTGCTCAGGAACTGGCATCCCCACCTCATGCAGCATCTCGATCGCCTTCTTCCGCGCCACCTTCTTTCCAACATGTTGATGGAGGGTAATCGCCTCCACGATCTGATTCCCGATGGTATAAACTGGGTTCAACGAGGTCATCGGCTCCTGGAAGATCATCGCGATCTCGTCCCCTCGAATTGAACGCATCTGTCGGCCTTTGGGATTGAACTTGGTCAGGTCCATGACCTTGCCATTCTTCTGATAGAGAACCTCCCCGCTTTCGATCTTACCGGGGGGTATCTGTATGAGCCCCATAATTGAAAGGGCAGTTACAGATTTGCCGCATCCGCTCTCCCCCACCACCCCGAGCGTCTTCTCGGGCTCGATGGTAAAATCTACCCCATCCACCGCCCGCACCACACCGTCCTCGGTATAGAAATACGTCTTGAGACCCCTTACCTCGATCAACGGCACGTTATCTCCCTCCTTGTTTCGTCAAAAAATGGATAGGACCAGTCCTAATACCATGAATACGACAGCCAGCCCTGAGGTCAACATACGCTTTGGGTCCTTGCCCTCATCACGTCCGAACACCGTGCTTGACATGCCAGAGCCAAACGCCCCTCCCAGTCCGGAGTGCTCGCTCATCTGCAGAAGAATGATCCCCATCAGCCCAAAGCAGTCGAGAAAAAACACCGTTTCCAACACTATCCTCAGCATTTAGCTCGATCTCCTCTTTTGGAATAATGGTAGCATTATAACATAACGAATACTGTTATACAACGAAACCCATTGCGCTTGGCGCAGCATTTCCGTATGCTAGTTTGCGGGCTTTCTAAAACATGGAAACTAAACCGCATAAATTCATCTTTGTAACCGGTGGAGTTGTATCCGGCCTGGGCAAAGGGGTTGTCGCCTCTGCGATTGCCCTGCTCCTCAAGCTGCGTGGCTATCGGATCAGCCTGCAAAAAATTGATCCTTACGTCAATGTCGATGCGGGGACGATGAATCCCTATGAGCACGGTGAGGTATTTGTCACCCAAGATGGAAAGGAAACCGATCTCGATATAGGCCGCTACGAGCGGTTTTTGGGCGAAGAGCTATCGGCCGTCAATTATATCACCACTGGACAGGTCTATTGGAACGTACTGCGGCGGGAGCGTGCGGGGGACTTCCTCGGAAAGACAGTACAGATCATTCCTCACATCACCGATGAAATAAAGAGACTGATCCGCCTCCCACTGGAGAAGAACAACGCAGAGATCGGTGTGATCGAGGTTGGGGGGACCGTCGGTGACATAGAGAGCCTGCCATTCCTCGAGGCGCTGCGGCAGCTGAAGGATGATCTGCCAAAAGAGAATACTTTCTTCATCCATGTTGCCCTGCTTCCCTGGCTGAAAAGTTCCGGCGAGATAAAGACCAAGCCGACGCAACACAGCGTTAAGGAACTAAGAGGAATAGGGATCCAGCCAGCTGCAATCGTAGCCCGCTGTGATAGACCAATCTCTCCGGGGGCAAAACGCAAGCTGGCCCGGTTCTGCGATGTCCAGGAGAAAAATGTTATCGAGGCCCCCGACCTTCCCTCGATCTATATGTCCCCCCTGGAAATGAGAAAACAGGGCCTGGATCAATGTGTCTGCGAGGGATTGAAGCTGCCCATCGGTTCAATAAACATGGATAGTTGGGAAAGAGCGGTAAAACGTGTTCGCTCTCCAACACACCGGGTACGCATAGCGATCGTCGGAAAATATATAGAGCTCAAGGACTCGTACATCAGCATCCGGGAGGCATTGATTCACGCCGGGACCGCCCTGGATGTAGGGATCGACATCGACTGGATCTCCGCTGAGAACGTAGTTCGGAATGGAGCGGCGGCCTACCTGCGCAACATAGACGGCGTATTGATCCCCGGCGGGTTCGGTGATCGTGGAATAGAGGGAAAGGTGGAGGCAGTCTCCCATGCACGGGAGAACAAGATCCCATTCTTTGGCATCTGCCTGGGATTACAATGTGCCGTTATCGAATTCGCCCGCAGTTGCTTGGGGCTCCCCGAAGCAAACAGCGCCGAGTTCGACCCCAACACGCCTCACCCAGTGATTGACCTGTTGGACGAGCAAGAGGGGGTAAAGGAAAAAGGGGGAACGATGCGGCTCGGGACCTGCCCGGCACAACTCAAGCGGGACTCAAAGATCCACAACTGCTACGGGACAGAAAGGATCGATGAACGCCATCGTCATCGTTATGAGTTCAACCCAAAATACCGCGCACAATTCGAGACAGCAGGTCTGCAGGTCGCTGCAACGTCCCCTGATGACCGATTGGTGGAAATAATCGAGCTCACGGACCATCCATGGTTCATCGGTGTACAATTTCACCCGGAATTTAAGTCCCACTTCCTCTCCCCTCATCCTCTGTTCCGCTGCTTTGTCCAGGCATGTTTAGACCAAGGTACATCTGCATCCTAGTCCTACTATTGTTTGGGATTGGGCTGCTCTTTATCATCCCTTCCCACAGGAAACCTCCCCCATCCCCTACCCGGGCAAAAGGGATAACCTTGTATGGATACGATGAGGAAGGAACCCCCGCTTGGAGTGTTAAAGCCGAGGAGGGAACACTGACTGACAAGGATGGAGACCTGATGCAGGTAGAGATCTCCATCTACAAGGCCGGGAATGAGGATATATGGGCAAGGGCTGACAGACTCCTCTTCACCGGGGAAGAGGCACTCCTTAAAGGAGGGGTGAGGATCAACCACGGGGACGGCTACCACATGTCCACAGAGCAGGCCACCTGGAACCAAACAACAGGAGAAATTACCGCTAGCGAGATGAGAATCTCAGTCGAGCGGATCAAGATTGAGGCAGGAGGGGTGAGCTACAACTTGGATAAGAAATGTCTCTCCATAAATGATGGATTTGCCGCAGAGATTGATTTTTCAATGCGCTTTTCTATCAGTGGCGATAGGGCAAGGGAAGAGGATGGAAAACTGGTACTCGAGGGCGAGCTGTCTGTACTGGGTGAGGAAGAGGAATATCACTGTGGCAGGATCGACTACGCAGGCAGCGAAAAACTGATATTATCAGCCGGAGTGGCAGGATCGTTCCCGGCTGGGAGCCTGCACGCCGGGGAGGTCAAACTTACCGCCGACGGGGGTATAACGGCAAGAGAAGATGTAAAGTTGCTCCTTAAGAGGGAATTCTTCTCTAGATAAATATGGGGCTTGCCGCGATAGAGCTAAGTAAAATTTACGATAAACGGCAGGTGGTTGCCGGCGTCTCCCTTGCGGTGGACCAGGGACAGGTAATCGGACTGCTCGGCCCCAATGGGGCGGGCAAGACGACTACATTCTACATGATAATCGGGTTCCTGGCAGTGGAAAAGGGAAATGTGCTCCTCGAGGGAAGGGAGATCACCAGGTTACCCTTCTATCAACGGGCGCGACTTGGAATCGTATACCTGCCACAGGAACCGTCCATCTTTCCCCGACTCAGGGTTGAGGAGAATCTCGACCTGGTCCTCGAGTGGGCAGCCTCTCCTGAGAAGAGGAAATCGATCCGTGAAGGACTGCTAGTGGAATTCGGACTGCGTAAACTCCGCAGACAGCGGGCAGGGACCCTTTCCGCAGGCGAACGACGCCAGGTGGAGATCGCCCGCTCCCTTGCAACCTCCCCCTCCTATATACTGCTCGATGAACCTTTTTCAGGGATAGATCCACTGACGGTCGCCAACCTGCAAGATCAAATCGTCGCCCTTAAACGGCACAAGATCGGACTGATCGTTACAGATCACAACGTGCATGAGACATTGTCAATCACCGACTACGCCTATCTGATAGACCAGGGAAAGATCATCACCGCCGGACCCCCTCAAGAGATCATAGCCGATCCGTTGGCCCGCCGACTCTATCTCGGGGAAGGATTTAAGTACTGATCCTCAGATACAGGCGCCGCCTAAGAATCAGAAGGACAAAACCGATTATCAACAAGGCACTTACCACATGTGCTGCCCGAATCGGTCCCAACCATAGGCTGTCCCCTCGGGATATGCTGACCAATGAGCGGGCAAGGGAATAAAGGATAAAATACATAGAGGTGGAGAAACCATCCCGGTAGCCTTTATCCCGGATCCCCCACAGATAGAAGAAAATGGCTACGTTCAAAATCGCTTCATAGAGCATCGTCGGATGAGTGGCCAGACTGGGGTAGGCCCTGCCAGCTGGAGAGCTCGCCGGGAAATGAATTCCCCAGGGCAGGGTGGTTGGCAGCCCGTAGGCGTCCCCGTTCATAAAGTTACCGATGCGACCGATTGCCTGACCAAGAATAAGGCTGGGTACAAGCACGTCCGCCAGTTTCCAAAACGGCACATTTTTCACCCGGCAGAACAGATAGACGGCGATCCCTCCACCGATCAATCCCCCGTGAATGGCAAGCCCACCCTCCCATACCTTCAGGATATCCCAGGGATGGTCGCAATAGTGCCCCCATTGGAATGCGACATAATAGGCCCTAGCCCCAATAATCGCCGCTGGAATGCCCCAAAGTAAAAGATCGATGAGCCCATCAGCCGACATATAGCCCCCCTCAGTCCCCTTGCCGATGGCTATTCTCTTACGTTTAAGCTCGGAATAAACAAGAAAAAAGCCCGTTAAGATGGCTATTACATACATCAAACCGTAATAACGGATAACAATAGGTCCCACCCGGACCAGGATCGGCTGCATGATCCCCCTTTCCGTATCGGTATGATATCCAGTATATGAATAACCTTCGCATGAAAAAAGCCGGGTCCGCCCTCCTTGCCGGGGGGATGATCGCACTGGCTATGCCCGGAATAGGGATCGGCCCCCTGGTATTCCTCTGTCTTGTCCCACTCTTTTTCTCCATGGAAAAAGGAAGGGGATTCCTGCCGGGTTTCCTCGCTGGGACTGTCTTTTTTGCCGTTGATCTGCGCTGGTTGCTTGCCCTGAACCGTTTTACCCCCCTCGCTATCCCCGGCTATCTACTCCTCGTCGGCTACCTCGCCACACATCTCGGATTATTTGGCCTTACAGTTGTCTGGCTGAAAAAACCGGGGCGAGAATGGACGATTTTAATCCTCGCCCCCGGCTGTTATACCCTGCTTGAGATGTTGAGGGCACATGGTCCGCTTGGGATTGGCTTCTGTGCCCTTTACCAGAGTCTGTATCATCTCCCATCGCTGATCCAGCTGACAGCCATCGCCGGCCCATGGGCCATAACTGCAGCGATAGTCTTCATCAATGCCTCCCTTTACCTTGCGGTACGAAAGCGACCCCGCTATCTCCTGGCCGGTATAACAATGATAGGGCTGCTGGCCGCATTCTCCCTTCTCCCTGACACTGAGGATGAAGATTCTCTCTCCGTAGCCGTCATCTCATCGAGCGTCTCGCAAGAGATGAAGCTAAATGAACAAAACCTTGACCCACTGCTCAAGAGATATGTTAAACTTGGTGAAGAAGCAAAAAGTTACAGGCCCGATCTCATCATCTTTCCCGAGTCAATACTCCCCGGCCATATCCTACAAGATACGAGGCTCCTTAATGCATTTCAGGACCTGGCCACCACGGCAGGCGCGCGTGTCCTGTTTGGAACCGGTGATGTACGGAGAGGTGAAATCTATAACAGCGTCGTGCTTATTTCCCCTGCAGGAGAGGTCAGCGGGGTCTACGACATGGTCCACCCAGTCCCGTTCGGCGAGTACATCCCGGCTAGAGGCCTCTTTGAATGGATCGGCCTTGTCCCACTCACCGGCACATTTCTGCCCCAGGATCTCGCCACTGGGGAGGGATTCGAGCCAATTGACGACATCGGGGCACTGATCTGTTTCGAGTCGACGTTTCCCATCACCACACGTAGGCTCACAGCAAATGGGGCAAGGTTACTGGTTGCGGTGACAAACGATGCCTGGTTTGCAAAAAGCCCTGAGCCCAAATCACACTTTGCCGCCGCGGTCTTCCGCGCAGTGGAGTCCCGCCGCACCCTCATCCAGGCAGCAAACGGGGGACTTTCAGGAATAGTGGATCCGCGCGGTCGTAT
>JAYEMK010000046.1:0-2271 GCA_034718095.1 Candidatus Bipolaricaulota bacterium
GCAGCGGTCTTAGTGAGTCTCCTCTTGATCTCGGCCACTCGCCCGTCTTCCAACTTGATATTCGCCTGAAATTGGGGGTACATGTCGAGCCGCCAGGGTCGATAGGGAAAATCAGCAACCGGATAAAATCCGTAGAGGAGACTTTTTAGAAGGCTGAAAAGCGTTGACTTGCCCGTCTCGTTCAGGCCGTAGACCACCCCCAGCCCGTCGGGGAGCTGGTCGAAATCACAATTTCTAAAAAGGCCATATGCCGGGATTTGTAGCCTGCGGATCCTCATCTTTCCCCCTCGGGGATAAGGAGGGCCGCGGCCTCGCGGTCCATCCCCGGCAGAAGCCCGCGCAAATATTTTCTGGCATCTTGGATGTCGGTACGGGCCAGGTCGGCAGGCCGGATTTGCTCCAGCAGTGTATCGTCTTTGAGGAGTTCTTTCAGTAACCCCAGAAACTCTCCCAGCACCGTCGCACTGCCCTCGTACTGTTCGAATTGCACAGGGCGCACCAGCCCGCGAGGCCTGATCTCTAACCAGCTTACATCTATTTCATCTTGTATTAAGGCGGTAAGCTCGCGCAGGTTCTCTACATCGTTTATCCGGTCAGCCAGAGGGGATTCTCCGGTCAAGTCGATGCGAACCAGGTGCTCACGGCCATCGGCCAAGTCAGTGACTCGACGTATTTTGTCAGCCAGCCCCGAGACCAGAGAGGCAAATGTGGTTGGGCCTTCAGGACATCTAAGTTCGACCCAATCCCATACCACCGGCGCCAGTGGGATGAACTCCATCTGGGGGATACCATGCCTCTCGAGCTCGATGTAAAGCGCCCCCTTTGGCCCGGTTTCTTTTGGATTGCGTCCCTGCAGGTTGCCGGGGTACCAGGCTGGTACATCCTCAAATACCTTCTGGCGTAGGTGAACGTGGCCCAGCGCCCAATAATCAAACCCGGGGCCAGTGAGATCCCCCCTGGTGCAGGGGGCGTACCTCCCATGTTGTTCGGCCCCCTTGGCAGAGACGATCTGGGTGTGGAGCATTGCAACGTGAGGCAAAACTGATTTGGCCGGCCTGAATTGAGCTGCCAGGTTGGATCCCTCCTGGCTGGTATTGTGGCCAGCGGCAGTCAACCAGCCGACCTGATTCCCCTCATGATCTACAATGGGGACGGTCTCTGGCACGCCACTGGCGAACAGATATACATTATCAGGCCACTCCAGCTGCTGGGTGCGGTATTTGGCCTGGCCGGGATCATGATTTCCAGTGGCGTAAAAAACAGGGATCCCTGACTCATTAAGCCTTCCCAATGCCTTAAACAGGAACCCCTCCGTGGAGAAGGATAACCGATCGTTGTCGAACAGGTCGCCAGCTATTAAGAAGGCATGCACCTCTCGTTGGATGGCCACATCCACCGCTGAACTGAATGCCTGGCGGCAGGCCCGCTGTAGTTTGCGACGAAGCGCCCCGGTGCGGCCATAAAAAGGCGTATCCAGGTGGGCATCTGCAATGTGTAAAATACGCATTGATTTCGCCAGTTTCCTCACTCCTCCCTTCCTCCGTTTTGAACCACTCTTAGAATTGGTCCACTATAGGTATAGTCGAGAGCAGATGGCCTGTCAAACTGGGAATGTGGTTGGTCGCTCCAGCTCGACCTGTAGAGCCCCTTTAGGTAATATGGATGTTGTTGGGAGGTGGTCGTATGGAGGTATCGAAGCAATATATTGCAGGAAGTACGCTTGCAATAATGGTTGGGGATATCACCGAACAACATACCGATGCCATCGTCAATGCGGCCAATTCCTCCCTGTGTGGAGGTGGAGGGGTGGACGGGGCGATCCACAGGGCTGGGGGCCCAATAATCCTTGAACAATGTAGGACCTATGTGCGCGAACATGGTCGCCTTCCACCGGGAAAGGCGATGGCGACGGATGCAGGAGAACTTCCGGCAAGATGGGTGATCCACACGGTGGGACCAGTGTACAGCAGCGATCGAGAATCGAAGCCGATCCTTGAGAGTGCCTATCGAGAGAGCCTGCTGCTTGCAGAACAAATGGGGATAGAAAGCCTCTCTTTCCCCTCGATCAGTACAGGGGCGTACCGCTATCCCCTGGAAAAAGCGGCCCAGGTGGCACTGAGCACAATATCGAGCCAGCTTCGCAAGGGTTCCCCGCTCAGACTCGTGCGGATGGTCTGCTTCACTGAGCGGGACGGACTGGCCTATAAACGGGCGATGGATAAGATTGTGCAGTCACCATGAGCCTATTTGTCGACAAAGAGTAGGGCTCTT
>JAYEMK010000046.1:2371-7802 GCA_034718095.1 Candidatus Bipolaricaulota bacterium
CCAGCATACAGGTTTATTTGTTGGCCCATTTGTAAGAGGTGATAAGAATCGCCGAGGTCAGTATTGAGAAACGTCTAGACGAGATTCGAGAGGCCTATCCGAAGAAGTTTGCCCCCATTGATGAGATATTCTCCCACATCCATCGGGGGGATCGGATTTTTATCGGCACTGGATGTGGCCAGCCGCAGCGGCTCGTAGATGAGCTGACCCATTATGTGGAGGATCACCCCAAGGCGTTCTTCGATGCCGAGGTGTTGCAGACCTGGACACTCGGGATAACAGCCTACACCAGGGATAAATTCAGGCGTAATTTTCGCCCGAATTCTTTTTTCATCAGTGATGGCACCAGGGGGGTAATAAACGAGGGCTTGGCGGATTACACCCCCATCTTTCTCTCCGAGGTCCCTGACCTGTTCTACCGGGGGATCATCCCGATCGATGTCGCCCTGGTTCAGACCTCCCCCCCGGACCGCTACGGCTATATAAGCCTGGGGATCAGCGTGGACATTGTTCGTGCCGCGGTTGACTCGGCGAAGACCATCATCTGTCAGCCGAATCCTCGGATGCCTCGTACTCTCGGGGACAGCTTTGTACACGTTGAGGATGTGGATTTCCTTGTGCCGCACGAAGAGCCGCTTCTGGAGTACCCGTCGGAGCCGGCCGATGACATAGCAAAACAGATAGGAAATTACGTGGCTCGCCTCATCGAGGATGAAACAGTGCTTCAGGTCGGCTATGGGAGAATACCGGATGCCATCCTGGCAAATCTGAGCGGAAAGAGACACCTGGGGGTACATACGGAGCTGTTGAGCGATGGGCTCGTCGCGTTGATGCGGCAAGGGGTCATCGACAATTCCAAAAAAAACATACTCCCCAACAAGGCCGTGGCCGCGTTTTGCATGGGGGGACACTCCACTTATGATTACCTGGACAATAACCCGGGGATCGAATTTCGTCCTGTAGAGTACACGAATAACCCTCGGATCATCGCCCAAAATGTCAAAATGACGGCGATCAACACCGCCCTTGAAATAGATCTAAGCGGGCAGGCCACGGCAGAATCGCTTGGGAAAAAATTCTACAGTGGGATAGGGGGACAGGCGGATTTCATGCGGGGGGCGGTGATGGCCCCGCAAGGGAAATCGATCATCGCCATAGAATCGACGGCCAAGGATGGCGAGGTGTCGCGAATTGTCCCCTTCCTCAGCGAAGGGGCGGGGGTAACCCTGACCAAGGGGGATGTTCACTACGTTGTAACAGAATATGGGATTGCACAATTGCAGGGTAAGAACACCCGTGAGCGTGTCATGGAACTGATCCGCATCGCCCATCCGAAATTCAGGCCCTGGCTTCTCAAGCAGGCGAAAAAGCTCAATCTGATATACCAGGATCAGGCATTTGTGCCTGGCGAGAAAGGACAGTACCCCGACAGTATCGAGACGTATCGGACCACCGAGGAGGGGCTGGGGCTCCTGCTGCGCCCGGTGAAGATCAGCGATGAGCTATTGCTAAAGGATTTCTTCTACTCGCTTTCGGATAAGTCGCTCTATCAAAGATTTATCTCCGCCCGCAAGGACATGCCGCACGAGCGGCTGCAGGAGTTCGTCGTCATCGACTACACGCGTGAGATGGTCATCCTTGCTGTTATTGAGCATGAGGATAGGGAGTTTGCAGTTGGGGTGGGCCAGTACGGAATCGATGAGGCCTCTCACACGGCTGAGGTGGCCCTGGTTGTGCGCGACAATTATCAAAACAGAGGGATAGGGACGGAACTACTAAATTATCTGACCCTGCTTGCCAAACGGGAGGGGCTGTTCGGGTTTACTGCCGAGGTAGTGGTCGATAATCAGCCGATGCTACATCTATTTGAGAAGGCGGGGTTCGATGTGAAAAAGCGGCGTGAGGCAGGGGTATACGAATTGAAATTGATATTTAGGTGATGCTGTGAGCGGCAGCAATTCAGCCATTAAGTATCTATTTGAGCCGAGGTCGATTGCCGTTATCGGTGCCTCAAGCAACAGGGCAAAGATCGGTTATCGGATCCTGGAAAATATTCTGACCAATGGATATGAGGGGCGGGTCTATCCAATCAATCCAAAGGGTGGGAAGATCCTCGGGCTTAAGGCATATCCTGCATTGGCGGAGGTGAATGATGCGGTCGATGTGGCGATAATTGCCATCCCAGCTAAATTGGTCTTTCCCACAGTGAAGGATTGCGCAAAGAACGGCGTAGGACACCTGGTCATCATCACCTCGGGCTTCTCCGAGGTGGGAAACGTTGACGAGGAGCGTAGAATTACCCAGTTTGCCCGTGAACATGGAATGAGGGTCCTTGGACCTAACATATTTGGGGTTTACTCATCCACCGTCTCGCTCGACGCCACCTTTGGTGCTGGGGGAATATTGCCGGGACACGTGGCAATCGTGAGTCAAAGCGGTGCACTTGGGATCGCAATGATCGGGAAGACTGCGGCGGAATCGCTCGGGCTCTCCGCGTTGATCTCAGTTGGGAATAAGGCTGACGTCGACGAATCGGATCTCCTTGAGTATCTGGTATCAGATGAGGAAACAAAGGTCGTCCTTCTCTACATTGAGGGGGTAAAGCAAGGGGACCGATTGGTTGAGACCTTAAAAAGGGTCTCGAAGAAGAAGCGGATCATTGTTATAAAGTCAGGACGATCGAAGCGGGGTGCCGCGGCTGCCGCCTCTCATACCGGATCCCTTGCTGGTGCTGATGAGGTATTTGACAGCGTGATGCGGCAATGCGGGGTGCTGCGTGCTGAGAGTGTCGAGGAGGCCTTCAACTGGGCACGCTTTCTGGCTGCCGCCCCCATGCCGGAGGGCCGGAATGCCGTGATCATTACCAATGGCGGTGGGATCGGGGTGTTGGCAACGGACGCCTGCGAAAAGTATGATGTTGACCTTTATGATAACCCGCAGGTCCTTCGGCAGATCTTCTCAGAGGTCATGCCGGACTTTGGATCCTATAAGAATCCGGTCGATCTCACCGGGCAAGCGACCGTTGACGATTACGCTCGCTCCCTCAAGTTGGCACTTGAGAATGACGGATTAAGTGCGGCGATCGTCCTTTACTGTGAGACTGCCTTGTTCGATATAGAAAAACTTGCAGGGCTATTGCTTGAGGAGCATGAAAAATATCGGGGGCGAAAGCCTATCGTATTCTCGCTGTTCGGCGGAGAGAAGACGGAGGAGATTATCAGACGTTTGCGGAAGAAAGGTGTCCCCGTCTTCTCCGATGTCTATGCAGCTGTCTCATGTATGGGGTCATTGTACCGCGCCTCTCGATACATGGAAGAACCTGCAAGGACTGAACAATCAGTGCAGATCGATGTGGACAGGGTGAGATCATTACTCGATAATGCCCGTACAGCCGGGAGAAAGTTCCTCCTGGCAGATGAGGCACAACAAGTGGGGAGTGCATTGGGGATCGGGCTACCAAAATCGATCCTTGCGCACGGCCTCGAGCAGGCAGTAGGGGCCGCTGAGGAGATTGGCTATCCCGTGGTGATGAAGGTGGTATCAAAGGATATAGTCCATAAGAGCGATGCTGGCGGGGTAGCCCTCGACCTGGAAAATGCTGATGAGGTTATCGATGCATACCAGGCGGTCATGCGCCGTTGCCGTTCACATAATCCTAATGCCGTTATACAGGGTGTTGAGGTCGCGGAGATGGTCCAGGCAGGCGTTGAAACGATTATCGGTGCCCGTCAGGACCCATCCTTTGGCCCGGTAGTGATGTTTGGGCTTGGAGGGATATATGTAGAAGTGATGCGGGACGTCGCGTTTCGCGCTGCCCCAATCACGCATAAAGAAGCAAGGGATATGATCGCCGATGTCCGTTCTTATCCCCTTCTACTTGGGGTGCGGGGGGAGAAAAGAAGGGACATCGACGAGATTGCAAGGACGGCCGTCAGGTTGAGTCATTTGATCGACAAATGCCGTGATATTACCGACATCGAGATTAACCCACTCGTGGTCTACGATTATGGAGAGGGGGTTACCGCGGTGGATATAAGGATTCTGTTTCACAAGACCCGAGGAGGCGATCTAGTGTGAAGCCGATCATCATTGCGTCGATGCGTGAAAGTGCGGGAAAGACCAGCATGATAATTGCCCTGGCCAATGCCCTCGGCAAGAAATTCGGCTATATTAAACCACTTGGTGACCGATTGTTGTATAGGAAGAAGCGTCTTTGGGATTACGATGCCGCCCTATTGGTTAATCTGTTCGGCCTCAGTGAAGAACCGGAGAATATAAGCATCGGCTTCGATCACTCCAAGCTTCGTTATATGTACGATCAGGAAAGAATTTCTGCCGAGATTGCCCGGATGGCGGATGAGGTAGGAAAAGATGTTGATCTTTTGTTTGTGGAGGCAGGAAAAGATTTTTCCTATGGTACCTCCATATGGCTCGATCCATTAACCATCTCTCAGGCCATTGGCGGCAAATTGATCGTTGTCACC
Source organism: Candidatus Bipolaricaulota bacterium (assembly GCA_034718095.1). Lineage (GTDB taxonomy): Bacteria > Bipolaricaulota > Bipolaricaulia > UBA7950 > UBA9294 > JAYEMK01. The sequence continues at coordinate 6,856 of JAYEMK010000046.1, forward strand.
AGTGGTGATGAGGACCAGATTGCTGATGATCTGATATTTCTCCATCGGTCCGTCAGTCTGAAAGGGGCCGAGATGGGCGGGATCATCGTAAACAAGATAAAACAACTGCAGGACTTCAAAACGGTTCATCTCAAAGAACTGGAGGGTGTTGGGATAAACGTCCTCGGGGTTCTCCCTTATGAAGAGGGGCTCACTACCCTATCGGCGAGCTATGTGGCCGAAAGATTGTTCGCGCGGGTTATCGCGGGGGAAAACGGCCTGACCCGTTCTATCAGAACTGTATTTGTGGGGGCCATGTCATTGAGCGCTGCCCTGCAGCACCCCCTGTTCAACAAACCTGATAAGCTAATTATCACCAGCGGGGACAGGAGCGACATGATTCTGGGGGCCTTGAATACTGAAGGGGTCTCCTGTATTGTGCTCACCAACGATATAGTCCCTCCGCCCAATGTAACTGCCAAGGCGACGGAGAGGGGCATTCCACTTCTCCTTGTCCCGCGGGACACCTATGCCACTGCTATGCAGGTGAACAGTCTGGAGCCCCTTCTTACTGCGGCCGATACAGAAAAGGTTGAGATGCTGACCTCTCTTATTAAGGGACACGCTGATCTCAGCGCAATTGAAGCCCTCTAGTGGCTATTCCAGATTAAATGTGAATAATTCCCTTGGTCGATCAATTGGAAAGATGTCCTGTCAGGACATCTTTCCTCTCCTTATATGGGACAATCATGGCAAAGGGGCGTGTTTTATATGGCATGAAAAGGTGAGAGAAGCCATGGTAGGGCAGCTTTAACTGTGGTTTGATGTATAAATTACGTTTGCCCCGGGCTGTAGATTATATCCGGGTGGTAAACAGGGGACAGCAAACATTAGCAGGTCTTTGCCTCCTTGAGAACGCGGCGGAAACGCTAAACCCTCCGGCAGTTTCCGCCGCATATTTATTCATC
>JAYEMK010000047.1:0-7760 GCA_034718095.1 Candidatus Bipolaricaulota bacterium
AAGCAAAAAGAGAATTTGCTCTTTCCCCTGATTCACTTTTCTGATTGCAGCCTCTGGGTCACGGGTATAGGTCACATTTCTCTGCTCGGCGAGCGCCTTGGCATCGATCCCGAGCGCCCTTTCCAGAATAGCGGTGTGGAGAATGGACACATCGAGCCGCCTCCAATCGGACGACCAACCTCCGCTGATCAGTTGATCCATCAGCCCCTCATCGCGAAGGCTGAGTGATACAAATCCCACATTGGTATAACAGCCGAAGCTGTGGACATCCTTCCCCGCGATCACCGTCTGTTGCATCTCTGTCAACGAACTGTGCCTGGTTATCTGGAAGTCCTTCTCTAACCGGGCAAGAAATCTCTCCGGGTCGAAGTTAGGGACGCCGTGGATAAGTCGATGGATGGGCCGGATTGTCATCCCAGGCTCATCGATATTGAACAGGGTCATCATCCGCACATCGAATGTCTCCGGTGCCGCCTGTTTCCAGCCTTTTTTCATGCATTCGCGCATGAAGTTGACTGCGGTCTCGTAGCGGTGATGGCCATCGGCTATGTACAGATCCTTATCCGCAAGGGCCGCCTGCACCTGGGCAATGACCTCAGGATCTGTGGCCCGCCACAGGAGATGCCTGTTTCCATAGTCATCTTTAACCTCGATTTCTGGTTCAACATCGCTGGTCGAGGCCTGCAAGGCCTGGTCAGCGCGCCGGCTGGGATCAGAATAGAGCATGAAGATATGGCCGAAGTTGGCCTCGGTGGCCCGCAACAGTCGCAAACGGTCCTCTTTCGGCCCTTTCAGAGTATTTTCATGGGCATGAACTCTATCCGGCTGGAGCCTTCCCAGCGCTATTACCCCTTTCCGGATCAGGTGCTCACCGCCGATCGTGTATTCCTGATGGTAGGGATAAAGAGCGGGCAGTTCATCGCGGCGGAGTATCCCCTTTTTCATCCAATCGGTGAGAAAATCGGCTGCCCGCCTATAGACATTCTCCCCATTATCATCCGCGCGTTCTCTCCCCTTGATTATGCGGACAATATTGTATCGGTTCCGGGTATAGTAGGTCTCCTGTTCAGCCTCCCCGATTCGATCGTAGGGTTGAGTGACCACTGCCGTGAGATCGCCTGTCTTCTCTTTGCTATAACGAATTCCACGAAACGGAATGACCTGCGCCATCTACGCCTCCTGGCTGGATTTGGCATATTCGATCACGATCTCGGCTGCCTCCTTGCCCACTCGGCCCTGTGCCTCAACCGTGGCAGCACCGATGTGCGGGGTAAGGGAAATCGCCTCCTGCGCAAATAGGGGGTGGTTGACGTCGGGCGGCTCGTTCTCGAATACATCGATCGCTGCTGCAGCTATCTTCCCGGTTCTTATCCCATCCGCGAGCGCACGTTCATCGATGACACCGCCGCGGGCACAGTTGATGATGCGTACCCCATCCCGCATCAGTCCGATCTCCTTATCCCCGATAGTTGCCCCCTCAGCAGGGTCAAATGGGATATGAAGAGAGATAAAATCGCTTTCGGCAAACAGCTCTTCGGGGGTGACCATTCTTACAATATCGGGAAGCGGGCTCTTGTGGACAAACTTGTCATTGGCGATTACCCGCATTCCCAAAGCGGATGCCTTTTGCGCCAGGGAACGACCGATGCGGCCAATTCCGATGATCCCCAAGGTCTTGCCGTTTATCTCGACACCTTTTAGTTTTTTCTTTTCCCATTTTCCTTGTTTGAGAGAGGCCGTACCACGGCCGATATGGCGGGCGGTTGACAACATGTGTCCCAGGGCAAGTTCAGCCACTGAATTTGAGCTGGCTGCAGGGGTGTTTCTCACCTCGATTCCGGTTGACTTTGCGTAATCAACATCGATATTGTCCAACCCGACCCCGGCACGCACTATCAGTTTGAGGGTGTTCGCGGCGTCGATTATTTCTTTGCGGAGTTTGGTTGCACTGCGGACCACTATAGCGGTGTAGCCTGCGATCTCCTTTTTCAGCCCCTCTGGGGTAAGCTCAGTCTTAACCTCCACCGTGAGTCCGGCTTGGCGCATGTTCTCGATGGCCTCTTCGGCCAACGGGTCCGATACCAATACCTTGAATTCCATTTATCCCTCCTTATAGATCCAGTACCGTCTCGATCGTTGCCAACAATCCCCTGATCTGGTCGAGCTGCGTGTCTCCCATATGGGCGATACGGAACGTCTCTTGTTTGAGGTCCCCGTAGCCATTAGATATCCGCACGTTATAATCGGTCACAAGCGTATCGATCAACTCTACTACAGATACGTCTCTGGTGTTCTTGACACAGGTCAAGGTCTTCGACCAGTACCCCTGCTCGGGGTAGATGTCAAAGTGATGCCTGGCCCATGACTGTACTATCTCTGCCATCGAGGCGTGACGGGCAAACCGATTCTCCAGGCCCTCCGCGAGCATATCAGTGAGTTGGGCGTTTAGGGCAAAAAGATGTGGGATGGCTGGCGTTGCCGGTGTCTGGTTTTTTTTGTGTTTCTTGTACATATTGGTCAGGTTAAAGTAATAGCTGCGCGGGGGTACTGATTGAGCACGGGCAAGTGCTCGCTCGCTCACCGCGGCAACTGCCAGCCCGGCAGGGAGGGCAAACGCCTTCTGTACCCCGGCGAGGACAAAATCGAGCCCCAACGCATCGGTCTCTATCTTCACCCCTGCCATTCCGCTCACGGCATCGACAAGGAGGAGGATATCCGGATAACGGCCTACCACCTCCGCGATCTCGGGGACCGGATTCATAAGTCCGGTCGAGGTCTCGTTTAACACCAGTGTAACCGCATCATAGTTACCGGTTTTTAACTGCTCATCAACCATCTCTGGCTTTATCGCTGTGTCCCAATCTATCGAGAAGGCATCGCAGGGGACGCCGTTGGAGACAGTAATCTGATGCCAACGCTTGGAAAAGGCACCGTTTACCAGGTTGAGACACCTCTTTGCCACAAGGTTGGTCACCGCTGACTCCATGGCACCTGTAGAGGAGGAGGTGAACAGAAACACTGGGCTCTCAGTATACAAGAGTTTCTGTAGCTTGGGTTGAATCTCGGCGTAGAGCTCGGAGAACTCGGGAGAACGATGGTGAACCTGCGGGGTCGAAAGCTCTTTTAGGATCTCAGGCCTGACCTCTGTCGGTCCTGGCGTGAACAATCGATTGTGCATGATAACCTCCATATTAGTAAGGCTGTAAGACAGACTATACTACCTGTAGGCCCCTTTTTCAATCGAAAACATGGACAGAATGATGGGGGCCATGCCATTCAACAGCGCCCAAATCCGACAGAGAGCAAGCAGCAGCCATTGGCGGAATATGTTAACATCAAAATCGTATGTATTCATTGACCTCGTTACGACGACTCTTTCGGCGCAGACCACGGGTTGGGTTGGCGCTCGGTGGTGGTGGGGCGCGCGGACTTGCACATATCGGTGTCCTTAATGTTATGGAGGGACAAGGCATCCCGATCGATCTTATCGTGGGAACCTCGATGGGGGCTATCGTTGGCGGTGCCTACGCCCAAGAACCGGCTGCAAAGGCGCTTGAGGCCAGGGTAATTAAATACCTCCAGTCCCTGGAGGAAAAGGATGAACTGGCGACATTACAGGTGCCGCATCCGCCGGGTGGGAGACTCGCTCGTTGGGCCAACTCTCTCCAGCAGTATTATTTCCTCACTCGTAGTGTACAACGCAGCTCGCTAATTGGTGATGAATCACTCAAACGGATGATCTCATTTCTGCTTGACGATAGCCAGATAGAGAATTCAGAGGTCCCGTTTGCCGCAGTCGCTGTTGATCTCCTCGCAGGGGAGACGGTGACGTTTACGTATGGGCCAATTCGTCAATCGGTAAAGGCAAGCGCAACCATCCCGGGGGTCTTCGCCCCAGTTGAATTTAATGGTCGGCTCCTGATTGATGGCGGGGTGAGCAGTCTCGTCCCCGTTGAGGAGACCCGTCAACTTGGGGCAGATGTGGTTGTTGCCGTCGATGTCAGCCCGCCATTCGCAGAGGTGTCCCCGCCGAAGAGGGGAATCGATCTCCTCCTCCGGGCAGACGAGATAGCACGTGTCCATCTCAAACGACTACAGCTATGTCAGGCCGATGTGCTAATTCAGCCCCAGGTCGGACGCCGCCAGTGGTTCGAGTTTTCTCACTATCAAGGGGTTATCGAGAGTGGCGCAAAGGCAACACAAGGGGCCTTACCACAAATAAGGCAACTGGTAAGATGAGCCTGCGAAGGGTGGCGCTATTGTTTGTTTTACTCTCTCTTGGGGTAGCGATTTGGGTCGATATAGGCCGCATTCGTTGGGAGGGGGAAAACCAGGGATTCGTCACCGTGATACACGCTGAAAATGCAGGGGCCTTCTCACTCTCCCAACTTGCCGGGGCGGGGTTGGATATGATCGCCGTGCGGGCCTCCTTCCTCGCTCATGGAAACCAGTCTTATCTTGATCAGATCCAAAACGCCGGACTCGAGCCGGCCCTTATTGTGGATGGGGCCGTGCCCGTCTCTTTGCCCTCCGTCAGATTCCCGCTTGTGTGGTCAGAATGGGACTCCCTGGCCAATGAGCGGCTGCTCATCGGGCTCCTTCAACAGGGTGGCAGCCTTGTGCTAAGGGAATTCACCGATCCGGCACAGGAGCGGCGCTTATGGGAAGCGGGGATGCACCGGATGGTACGAGGCCACGAGATCCCTAAGGGCGACCTGCGGTGGATGTCCCGTTCTGCGATCCTCGCCCGCTGGGAGCGAGCGGTATTCGAGCGAGGGATTCGGTGTCTTATCCTGGCCCCGCTCCCCGGGGCTGAACCACAGGAGAGCCTTGGCTACTTTCAAGCGGTCAATGCTCAGCTCATCGAGGCTGGCTATCATCCAGGGGCCCTTTCTACGCCACCTGCGCCTGGTCATTGGACGGAAATAATATTTCACCTCGGGGTAAGCAGTCTTTTGCTTCTGGTCCTCCTTCGGATTCTGAAAAAGCTGCCGTTTGCCTGTCTCCTGGTCGCTGGGGCGACCGCCGTGCTCGCAATCGGCACCAATGGGATCATGCTCCGCCAGATAGATGCCCTTCTCATCGCCATTCTGGCCCCAAGCTACATTTTTTTACTCCTTGTTCCTTGGATCAAGTCAGGCCTACGAGCTGGATTGCGGTTTTTCCTCTGCTTTTGTATGGGGTCCATACTCGCTGGGTTATTTCTCTCCGCCATCCTCACCCATCCCATATTTATGCTTAAGCTGGCTCAATTTCGTGGGGTAAAGCTCTCTTTAATCCTTCCACCGATCATAGGGATGATCTTATATTATCGACGGATCGGCTGGTGGCGATTTAAGAGGCTTGTAGCCTTCCCCAGGCCTGTTGTAGGATGGGGGCTACTCGGTCTCTCCGGCATTGCCCTGGTCTATCTAACCTTAAGGAGTGGAAATATCGGTGGGTTAACACTCGAGATGGAGGGCAGCATTAGAAGGTGGCTGGAGGAGATCCTCGTCGCGCGCCCGAGATTCAAGGAGTTCCTCATCGGTCATCCACTCCTATTACTATTCGGGGCGGACCAACGCCTTGGCAGCTGGCGGGCATTTCCTCTTCTGTTCGGCTTGATCGGCCAGGCCTCGATCATCAATAGCTTTGCCCATGCACATACCCCCCTCCTGCTGTCGCTCTGGCGGACAGGAAACGGGATCCTACTCGGGCTAGGGATCGGGGTCGGCCTGGTTATCCTCGTCCAGTTCGGGAGGCTACTATGGCAAAAAGTAGGCCTATTCTAATCGCCGGGTTCTACGGATTCGGCAACCTTGGAGATGAGGCAATCCGGATCGCACTCTTACGAAAGCTGGAGACAGAAGGCCTCCTGTCCCCCCTCACCCTTGTCCGGTCCCCTCAACGCGATGACCAGGTCGATCGCAACTCGCCCCTCTCCATATTCTCTGCCCTGCGCCGATCATCGGCCCTCATCTTTGGAGGCGGGGGTCTACTGCAGAACCGTACCAGCAACCGCTCCCTCGGCTATTACCTCAGCCTCATTCTCCTCGCCAGACTGGCCCGGCGACCCGTCTTTCTGCTTGGGCAGGGAATCGGTCCGATCAATGGCACCCTTGCACGTATGGCAACAAGGATCGTCCTCTCCCGGGTGGGGTATCGCGGCTGCCGAGACCGAGGAAGCCTGAAGACCATCACAAAAATGGGGCTGTCAGGGGCATTAGACGGCGATCTGTTCTTCCTCTTTCCCCCCATGGACAAACCGGCACAGACGTTGCCGGATAGACCTATCCGGATAATCCTCTCGCTCAAGGGGGGCAATACATGCCAGGGAACGAACCTCATAGCCAGAACGGTGGATCTGATCAATGGATTGCACCCACATACAACTGCCTCGTTTATCTTTCTACCCTTCTTTCCCGCAGAGGATCTGGGCGTTGCCAGGGCGATCATACAAAATCTGAAGTTTACCTGCCAGGTCATTATCCCACACTCAATCGAGGAGGCAACAGAGGTTATCGGTACAGCCGATCTTCTAATCTCCTCACGCCTACATCCGCTTGAGTTTGCCTTACGAGCAGGGACCCCGATACTCGCCATGGCTGAGGATCCGAAGATAGAACGGTTCGTCGAGGAGATAAAAGTCACAGTGGGGTTTCAAATCCCGTGTGTCTCGTTTCCAACACCGGAGGAGGTCCTACTGCTTCTCGCCTCCCCCCCCAGAAGGGAATATCTGCAGGGTATATACAGAAAGGGGCATGAACTCACACAGAAGGCCCTTGCTGGTTTCCTCGATAAATTTAAAGATGATCTAAGGGGGGGAGGTGGCTGACACAGTGCACCAGCCGGTCTTGACAGCGGAGGTTCTTCAATTGCTCGATCCAAGGCCGGGAGGGATTTATGTGGATGGCACGGTTGGCCTTGGGGGACACACACAGGCCCTGATTGAGGCAGGACCGGGGATCAGGGTCATTGGGATCGATCGGGATAAAAAGGCCCTCAAGCTCGCGGCTGAGCGCCTCATCCCTTTTGCCGACCAGGTTCGGTTGATCCATGGAAATTACCGTGATATCGGCGTACTGCTTTCTCAGCTAAAGATAGTACAAATAGATGGACTCCTCATCGATCTTGGCGTTTCATCACTTCAGCTGGAAACCCCACCCCGTGGATTTAGCTTCCGCAAACAGGGCCCACTCGATATGCGGATGGACCCCTCGCAGGGGATTACGGCCGGTTATCTGGTGAACAATTCCACCCAGGAGAAATTGACAACCATCCTAAACAGCTACGGGGAGGAGCGCTTTGCAAGGCGAATCGCACGATCCATAGTCGCCGAACGTGCAAAAGGCCCAATCGAGACCACTGGCGAGTTGGCTCAAATCGTGCGGGGTGCGATCCCAAGACGTTTCCAGCAAAAGAGAATCGATCCTGCAACGCGCACGTTTCAGGCACTCCGCATAGCGGTGAATCACGAGCTTGAGGACCTACAGACTGGCCTACCAGCGGGATTCGATCTGCTCGCCCCAGGTGGGACAATGGCGGTGATCAGCTTTCACTCACTGGAGGATCGTATCGTCAAACATTTCTTTCGTGACCGTGCCCATCCGCCTACCCCTCCACCCGAGATCCCCCTTCCCCCTGACAAACGACCAGCTGAAGCAACGATTCTCACCCGCAGGCCGATCCGCCCCTCGCCGGGGGAGGTCGCGAGGAATCCCCGCTCCCGCAGTGCCAAACTGCGTGCTGCAAGGAAGATTTAAATAGTACTCATGCTTTTT
>JAYEMK010000048.1:0-7464 GCA_034718095.1 Candidatus Bipolaricaulota bacterium
CGACCATCTCACCCCTCCCTGATCATCCACTCATTTTCTCGATATCGACCCTAAGCTGCAATGCACCAGCGAAAAAAAGGCTAGAAGTATTCCCTTGCGATGAAGTAAGCTGAAACATCTCTCACTTTTTGGCTCACTACGAGTTGCCGCCGGTAATCAAACACTGGGGATCGAAACTGGGCTGTTTGCGTAAAAATCCCCTTTTACTCGCCCGTTCGTTTCAGCCACCTCGGGTCATTCACCAAGAACTATGAACCAGGAACTACGAACCAATTCAACAGGTTTTGGGTTGTTATTCGCGCCTCTGTGCCCTTGCTAGAGGCAACTCGTCTCAGTTTATACGTTAAGCCTCCCAGGCTAAATAACGAGAGCCGGATCCAAATAATGCTGTTTCAGGCTGAGCAACAGCTTTTGCATTTGCTCTACTGGAAGCTGGACACTCACTTTTAGCCCGGATGCAGCCTCCGGTTTCGTATAAATATATATTGATCACTGTAATACCAAGTGAAGCTTCAAGCCATAAAAGCCAATTTAAAAGACAAAAATTACTTAAGCTTTTACCCTGTTTAATATTAAAGGTGGCAAATCTGCAATAACGCCCCTCCAGCGGTCAAAAATTACAGTTTGCCTGGCAGCTGGTTGCGTAAACCTCCTCGATTTTTATTTTCAAGCCCCAAATACTAGTTTAATCATTTTACCACGCGTGCTCGGCGTTGAATGCCTCTGTTTCATGATGAAAAGAGTTGTTGCAATAGCCCCTATTGCGGGAGTTTGTTGACGGCGATCCCCGTCTCCTCGCTCAATACATCGGCATAGATCTGAGTCGTCTGAATGGAGCTGTGTCCGAGCTGTTTTTGGACCAGCCGCAGATTATATTCGGAGGCACGGTATAGAAGGGATGCATAGGTATGCCTGCAGGAATGGATGGAGAAGCGGGGGGGCAGTTCGAGTTTCTGCGCGATGGACTTGAATATTCGGTAGACCCCGGTGCGTGTCAGGGGCCGGGCCCCACGCGATGAGAGGAAAAGTGGGGCATGGTAGGTGACCGTTTCACCTTCTTTCTCCTTCCAGGCAAGGAACTCCAGCAGGTGTCCCTTGAGTACATCCCCTATTCTGACCCCGCGTTTTTTGTGCCCTTTCCCATCGCGGACCACCAGGGATGGGTTTTCAGGGTCCAGGAAAAGATCACCCACCCTGAGGTCACAGATCTCCGAGACCCGCAACCCTGTATCCAATGCCACGTGAAGGATGGCCCAGTTGCGTACAGCATTGCTGCGGCCGTCCTGGTCAGGAGACTTAGCCTGTCCCCGGCAGTATTCCTTTAATCGACCAACCTGTTCCGGGGTAAGAAAATCCTCCTGTGTTAGATCAAGCGCCACGATTCCTCCATTTCTCAAACAAGAATAACGGATTAGAACTAGGGCGCGTGGACAGTTGTCGCAACAAAAGGGTACTTTTGTTGCGAGAGTTTGCCCCAGTGTGTTTTTATAGACCCGACCGGACAAAAGGCATTTATGGGCCTCTCATTCGATGGTGTACCGCTCTACGATCTTTTTCTCCTCCCCGGAGATCTCGCCGATGACCTCAAAGTATTGTGCTATGCCGGAGTTTCTCAGCTTCTCCCTCAACAGATTGTCCAACTGGTAGATCCCGGCGGAGTTTGACATCTTTACCTGAATCTTGACCGGGCGGTCCTCCCCTTTTTTCAACGTCACCTTCTTGATCGCCATCGCCGATACTGAATGTATGGTGGTTTCACCTGCAGTAAACGGAATTCGCGCTCGCCCCGCCTCCATATCCAGCGCGTCCGCCACCTTCACCACCCCTGCCTCTACGGTAAGGGGGCTAATATTACGACGATGGGCGTAGATGGCGTGCAGGATCTCCCCTTCCAGAATAGTCTTTTCCCGTTCCGGGTAGATTCCATCCAAGAATTCTTGAATCAGCTGGGGTGCAAGGAACAATGAGAGTTGTTCATGATCATCGCGATGGATAACATGCCCGATGTCATGTAGGGCAGCAGCTAAAACCACTATCACTTCAGCATCCTGTCCGCTCAGATTATGATCTTTAACCACGTTTGGGACAATAGTACCCTGTACTAGAAGACGAAGGAGCTTCAGGGCAATGTTGGTAACGATACGGATGTGAACAGGGCCATGGTCGTTTATTCTCATCCTATCGATAGCGGTGACATTGGAGGCGGCCCATAGGGTATTGAGTCGTTCGGAGGAATCGATTCTCTCAACCGCCTTCTCCAGTTGTGTGTTGCCGCGGATTGGAATATTAAGAGACATCGGCGTCCTCCCTTAGCCCTTCCCACCACTGTGAGGTATCGCTAGGTTCCGTTTTCTCGAATGCCCTGCTCTCCAGGTAGGCCACCCTATCGCGCAGAAAGGCGATTTCTGCCTTGAGTGCCGTTACCAACTCGCCGCGTTGCCCCTGATCTGCCCTCTTTTGTGACAAAGTCGACGAAACAGGAAACTGGTTAGTGTCGATAAATACGGAGTTGGCTCTTAAAACGTCACTGGCTTCTTTTATAGTTAATCCACTATCGTGCAAATCCTGGAGCTGGCGAAGAAGCCGGGTGCCGGCCTCGTTCACCAGGATTTGGTTATTGGGGCCGCGCCGCAGGTGATCGGAGAGGACATCCTTAATGGCCTCGATTCTGTTCCGAACTTGGTTTGCTGTCTGTAATCCAAGGATCTTCCTCAGATCGGATATTGTATCCATATCCACCCCCTCACTCCTAAGATACTGGATTTATCACAATCTGCAACAATATTGAGGGAGGGGCAGGGATCGGTTAGTCTTAATATGATGAAGATCAAAAGTCTGGATAAGGCATTGAGAAGAAAGATCGCTGCCGGGGAGGTAATTGAACGACCTTCCTCAGTGTTGAAAGAGCTTTTGGAAAACTCCCTTGACGCCAAAAGTGAGACTATCTCAGTCTCCCTTGTGGATGGGGGGATCAGCGCAATTGTGATTAGCGATGATGGCGAAGGGATGGACCGCGGTGACCTGGAATTGTGTACCAGGCGTTACACGACCAGCAAGATCGAGACCGAGGCGGATCTTAACGCTATCGAGACGCTTGGCTTTCGCGGCGAGGCACTGGCGAGCATCGCCGAGGTCTCGCGGATGCAGGTTACCTCCTGTCCACGTGGCGACAGGGAAGCGCATGAACTCGTCGTCGTAGGGGGAGAGGAACAGGAACCGATTCCCGCAGCCCGTGCGCCTGGGACAACGGTAAAAGTGAGAGATCTGTTTTTCAATCTCCCTGCCAGGCGACGTTTTCTGAAGTCCGCTCGATCTGAGTCCTTCCACGCAAATCGTGTACTACAACGGCTTGCTCTTACTAAACCTGGGGTCGGTTGGAGTTTGAAACACGGCCAGAGAACCGTCCTTACTGCCCCGGCCGTTAAGACCCTGACCGATCGCGTGGCCCAGATCTACGGTGCCAAAACGGCCAGGAGACTGATTGCCATTGAGGCTGAACAGGACGGAATAGCTGTCTCTGGCCTCATCAGTCGACCTGACCTTAAGCGGGGTAATCGCCGGGACCAGATATTATGTGTCAACGGACGGCCGATCGAAGATCGTGGCCTATCCTATATCCTTGCCAGTGCATACAAGGGAATGTTGCGCCCCGGTACGTTCCCGATCGCCCTAATACAGATCAATCTACCGTCGGAGTGGGTGGATGCAAATATTCATCCCCGAAAGAGAGAGGTTCGTTTCGCCGATGCAAAAGCCGTCCAGGCGGTTATGAGCCGTGCATTGCAGACCGCCCTATCCTCGCAATATGTTGTCCCCTCAATGGCGGGCGTTCGATCAAGCGCGCGCGAACAAGAGGCCTCATATGGGGCGGCCCCATTGAAATTTGCTCTAAGGCGGAGACTTGAAGTAAGCCACGTCGCCCGCGAGGAGGAAAAAACAAACGTGCATGGGGACAGGCGGGTTATCGGCCAGTTACAGAACACATATCTTTTGGTGGAGGGCCCGGATGGGTTGGAGATCTTTGACCAGCACATCGCCCATGAGCGAATCCTATATGAAGGGTTAAAGGAACAATGGGAGCATGGCGAGATCTCTCGTCAGCAGTTCCTGTTGCCTGTCAGGATTGAGCTCCCATTTGAACAGGCGGAGCGGCTTGCGGGTGATAAAGAAAAACTGCAACGAGTAGGTATTGTGCTGGAGGAATTTGGTGGGGGGACATTTCTGTTGCGTGAGTATCCAAGCGCACTCACAGAAGGGCAATCACGCTACGGTTTCCAGAGGCCCATCGAACAGATCGTTGATCTGTTGGCAGAGGGGGACGAGCTGAAAGAAAAACTGTTCGATCATCTGCTCGCCACCCTGGCCTGCAGTGCCGCCATAAAGGCAGGGGATCATCTCCCCTTGGAGCAGCAGCAGGGGCTGGTGGAAAGGTTGATGAACCTCGATAATCCCTATACCTGTCCTCACGGTCGGCCGATCATCTTTTCCATCCCTCGTGCTGAGCTTGACCGTAAGTTCAAGCGCGCTTAGCCAGGGGTAAGCACCCGCAGCGCCCCTTTCTCCGCTCGGACCACGAATGATTCTTTCGGTAGTTGGTAGGGTTCACCATCTATATGAGCGATGAGCCTCTCCTGTAAGGAAACGGCAACCTCGGCCATCTGTCGATAGCTGACCCGCGAGAGTCCGATGTGTCTTCCGGCGCGGGCCTGGGGGAGACGTATCAGCCGTTCCAGCTTCGGGAAATCCGCTATCATGGCAATATCGAGCAGACCGTCGTCCAGCCTGGCATGCGGTGCGAGTTTGAACCCTCCACCGAAGTATTTGCCATTGGCGATCCCGAGTGACAACAGTGGTTGATCCTTGCCCAATCCATCTGCAATTAAATGAGCACGGAACGCCTTGAAGCGAAACACCTCCTTTACAGCGGCGGAGATGTAGGCAAGCGTGCCGGTAAGACGTTCCATGGCGAGCACATCGTAGGCCACCTGAGCATCGATCCCTATCCCCAGCCCATTTACAAAGTAGCGGCTATCTAAAATGTGGCCGAGATCCACCTGTTGTTCCTTCCCGGTAATCAAAACGTCGATTGCCCGTAACGGATCGGCCGGGACCCCGATCATGCGGATAAAATCGTTCCCCTTCCCTGCGGGGATGATGGCCAGACAGGCGTTGGAGTCTACAAGCCCGTTTACTACTTCATTTATCGTTCCGTCGCCCCCCATGGCAACGATGTGAGTAAACCCCGCGTTTATTCCCATTTCGGCGACGTCAACCGCCTCCAAAGGCTCATTGGTATAATGAAGGTCGTAATCGATCTTTCGCCGGTCAAGCTCCCTTCGCACCTTTGGAAATATCTCCTTGCAGCGTCCCTGCCCGGCGATCAAATTTACGATAAGAAAATAGCTACGTTTCGGCATATCTGGATCCTACGTACAGTTTAGTATTTTGTCAAGCAGGTCCGTTTGCAGGGTGGCTTAAGCGAGCTATACTAAATACAGTATGAGCAAGTTTACCCCAATGATGAAGCAGTACCTGAGAGAAAAGGCCAGGCATCCTTCCGCAATCCTATTATTCCATTTGGGCGATTTTTACGAGGCATTCTTTGAAGATGCGGAATTGTTATCTCGCGAGCTTGATGTGACACTTACCGCGCGCAACGGCAATCCTATGGCCGGGGTCCCGGTACGCAGCGCCGAGTCCTACATTAACCGGCTCCTGCGCCTGGGACACAAAGTTGCACTTTGTAAACAGGTGGAGGACCCAGAGCAAACGGGCGAACTGGTAAAAAGAGAGGTGGTTCAGGTTATTACCCCCGGGACCACCATCGATGCTGCTGCACTGGATGAGGGCATTAACAACTACCTGTGTGCAGTCTTCCCGGTTGGCAAACGATTTGGGATCGGTGCACTCGATCTGTCGACCGGCGAATTCATCTGCACAGAGGCCGCCGATCGGGCCCAACTGGAAGGGGAGATTGCCCGCCTGTCCCCAAGCGAGATTCTCCTTCCGAAAGAAGAAATGGAGGAAATCACACCCCTGCTCCCGGAGGTTGCGCTGACCTCGCTTTCCAAAGACAGGTTTGCTGTGCCTGAGGAAGACGGTTTCAAAATTGGGGTCTCGGAGGAGGCCTTATGTGCCGCAGGGGTGATCCTCAGTTATGTGCAGGAGACCCAGCGGCATATCCTCTCCCACATCCGCCCACTGCGTCATTATGCCCTGTCAGAGCGGATGGATTTGGATCCGTTCACTATACGCAGTCTGGAACTGGTCAGGCCGATGCGCACAGGACAACGTAAGGCAACCCTACTACATGTTATAGACCGTACAGTCACCAGCATGGGACGACGGCTGCTCAGGCGTTCCATCCTTGCCCCGATGACTGATCGCCGGGCGATCGAGGACCGGCTGGATGCAGTGGAATCGCTCGTAGCACGGGGGCTAATGCAACAGGAATTGCAAGGATTGATAGGAGATGTACACGATCTGGAGCGACTTGCGGGAAAGCTGGGGGCGGGACGGATGGATCCACCGGATCTCCTGCGATTACAGAGGAGCCTCAATAGGATCCCGCTGATCGTTGCCGAGCTCACGGAAATGGGGGCGGGAGACGCCGAACTCATGGATGAGATAAGGGATACCTTGAGTAACCCCAGGGTTGGTCCATTATGCGACGACATGGCAGGAATGCTGGTGGATCAACCACCTGCGGATGCACGGGCCGGGGGGCTGATCAAAACCGGTTTCGATCAGAGGCTGGATCAATTGCGTGGAGAGGCACGCGCCTTGCGGGCCAAACTGGCGGAGCTGGAGCGGCGAGAGAAACAGCGTACCCATATTCCATCGCTAAAGGTTGGCTTCAATCGCGTTTTTGGCTACTACATCGAGGTGACCAGGACCCATCTGGATAAGGTGCCGCAGGACTACAGACGGCGCCAGACACTAAGCAATGCAGAGAGGTTCACCACTGATGAATTGAAGGGATATGAGGAACAGCTTGCCGTTGTGGAGGAACGGGTGAAGGCATTGGAGCATGAGCTGTTCGAGCAGGCACTGGAAAAACTGTCGGAGGAGATTCCATTGTTACAGGGGCTTGCCGACGCGGTTGCCCTCCTCGATTTCCTCCTCTCATTGGCGATTGTTGCCAGTAATTATGGCTATGTGCGCCCTATGTTCACCGATAAACACAAGTTTGTAATACAGGCTGGCCGTCATCCTGTTGTGGAACAGATCGAGGAGTTCGTTCCCAACGATATCGATCTCCCTGTCGGTACTGAGCTCGTTGTCTTGACTGGGCCCAATATGTCGGGAAAATCGGTCTACCTTCGCCAGATCGCCCTAATCTCACTGTTGGCTCAACTGGGGTCATTCGTCCCCGCAACAGGGGCTACCCTTCCCATTGTGGACCGGATTTTCGCCCGTGTCGGGGCGAGCGACATGCTGGTGGAAGGGGTCAGTACATTCATG
>JAYEMK010000049.1:0-7357 GCA_034718095.1 Candidatus Bipolaricaulota bacterium
CATCTGTATCGGGGTCGACCAGGCTCCATTCAAGCTCCCTCACCCAGGCCTGTTCCGCCCGCGCCTGTCGGATCGAGCCCATGGTTAGTTTAGGCTCCCTGGTAAAGATCTCCTTTTCCGTGTCGTCCTCCAACATGAATGAGGCCGAGCGTGGGGTCTCCCCGGTGATATCATAGCCGACCCGTTTGAGGTCTGGATTATTATCTTTGGGGGGCATCGTTTTCCTCCCCAAACCTTGCCGCAGCGATGCAGTTTTCGAACCCGTATTTGGCGATCTGGTCGAGGATGTCAAGCGGCGCACCCGAGCACAGGATTCGACCGTCGACGAGGACATAGCCGCGTGTGGCGTGTACGTTCTCCAGGATGCCCCCGGTGTGGGTGACGATAAGCCCGCCCACCGTGCGCTTTCGGATGGGGAGTTCCTTCTGAAATAGATGTCGGATCACTCCAGAGAAGAGCTTCAGGCTGTCCATGTCAACCCCGGACTCCGGTTCGTCCAGCAGGAAGAGCTGTGGTCCCTGCAAGATAAGCTGGAGGAGCTCACTCCTCTTCTGCTCCCCACCTGAGAAACCGTCGTTCAGCCCGCGAGATATATGTCCGTCAAATTCGAGCCGGCCTGCCGCTTCGGCCAGCCGCTTCGGATCGATCCCCAGCGCCTGTCCAAGTGCGGATAGCGGGACATCACGCACCGTGGGGGGATGTTGAAATGCGAGTCCAATTCCAAGCCGCGCCCGTTCATCGATCGACATATCCATGATGGATTCCCCATTGAACCTGATGTCTCCCTCGGTCACGACGTACGGGGGAAGACCCATTATAGTTTTTATCAGGCTCGATTTTCCCGATGCATTCGGTCCGAATACGACATGGATCTCACCGGGCTCAACCGTGAGATTCACCTCTTGCAGAAGAGGGTGTCCGTTGAGCGAAACGGTAAGGTCAACTATCTGCAAAAGTGGATTCATCCCTCATTCTCCTTTATCCGCTGCGTCAGCCCCTCCGCCAGCGAATCGAGTCTGGAGAGGTCATCCTCTTGCGGGAGCCCTTTCACCATCACCGGATCGAGCCACTCCAGCCTCAGGGAGGAGGTGATGTCTTTTAGCATTTCTGCCGCTTTTCCCCCCCAGCCGTACGAGCCTATGATCCCGGCATATCGCAACTTAGGGCGGAGGGCGTTTACCAGGTATGCGGCGTATACGATGCTTGGGTGCGGCCCGGTAAGGACTGTCGGGGTGCCGAACACGACCGCCGCCGCATCGACGAGATCCTCGGCGAGCCTCCCGATGTCGGTCACCGTGAGGTTGAACGGCACGACCTCCACCCCGTTCGCTACAAGGGCGGTGATCAACCGTTCGACCATTACCTGTGTACTCCCATGCATGGACACGTAGGGGACTAGAACCAGCGGCTGAGGCGGATCGAGGACCCATTGGCGGTAGGCGTCGATGATGAATTGCGGATCGTCGTACACCGGGCCGTGGCTCGGGGCGATGGTCTTGATCTCGTAGTCTCTCAAGCGTTCCAGATGCCTTTTAATGATCGTACGAAACGGCATCATGATCTCGGCGTAATAGCGCTTCGCAGCCTCGTACACCCGCACTTTATCGTGTGCGTATATCTCGGTCGTGGCAAGGTGTGACCCGAAAAAATCACACGTAAACAGGATTTTGTCCTCGGGGAGATAGGTTAGCATCGTCTCCGGCCAGTGGACCCACGGGGCGTGGACAAACTCGAACCTCCGGTCCCCCAGCGAGATCCTCTCCCCATCCTCTACTGCCCTTATCCGATCCGGGTCGACTTGAAGGTGATCGACGAGCATCTGCCTGGCCTTCGAGGTTGCCAGGACCTGTGCCTCGGGGTGAAGGTCGAGGACCTGGGGAATCGCCCCGGAGTGGTCCTGTTCGGTGTGGCTGGATACCAGGTAATCGATCCGCCCCACCGCGGAGAGCTGAGCCAAGAGTTCATCGCCCTTACTCGGATCGACGGTATCGATCAACGCGGTCTTCTCGCTTCCCTTGACCAAGTAGACATTGTAGCTTGTCCCATCCGGAAGTGGAATCAGCTCGTCGAATAACCGCCGGTCAAAGTGCTGCGCTCCTCCCATCTGTATCCCTGGCGCGATTTGCCTGAGGTTCATTGTTCATCCTTAATCCGGTTGCCTAGCCTGAGAAAGTTTCGTGCCGCACCAATTCGGATAGATCCTTCCGCCTGATGATCTCCGTTCGTTGATTGCTGTCGTAAGCGGGTACCCCCAGGGGCAACAAAGCGATAACCCGCATATCCTGCGGCACCTCCAACAGTTTTTTATCATGGCTTCGGCCGTTTTCCTGCCCGGTCTTAAGGCGAATACCCCGGCCCAGAAGGTGGCAAGCCCTAACGAGTACATTGTCTCGCATTTTATCACCCCTCGTCCTAGTTATTCTTCAAGATGTACGCGATGTCTTCGACCGGGTCGCCTATCAGTCGGAGGTCGTAGTTATCCTGAAGGACCTTGAGGATGTCGTCGTTTACCCACGCCGGGAGGATGGGGCCGAGGTAGATCCCTTTGATCCCGAGAGACAGAAGCGACCAAAGGATGGCGACCGCTTTCTGCTCCATCCATGACAAGACGATGGTGAGCGGGAGCTCATTTACACTAACCTCGAACATGTCGGCGAGAGCCTGTGCTATATCGATCGCCACGATCGAGTCGTTGCACTGTCCAAGATCGATCAGCCGTGGGATTCCGCCTATCGCCCCCAGGTCAAGGTCATTTATCCGGAATTTGCCGCAGGCAAGGGTCAGAACGACCGTGTCCTCCGGCAGGGCCTGGACGAACTGACGATAGTAGCCCCCCTTCCGGAGAGGGGAGTCGCATCCTCCGACCAGGAAGAAATGGCGAATTTTGCCGTCCTCTACGAGTTTTTTGATCTTGTCCTTTAGTGGCAGGATCGATCCCAGGGAGTATCCAGTGGTGAGGGTCACCTCGCCTGGTTGGTCGGAAAGCTCGGGCAAAGATAGCGCCTTTTCTATTACCTCTGAATAATCATAGCCCGGGATATGCGTCACCCCCGGGAGCCTGGCCGGACCGGTGGTGAACATCCGATCCCGGTATTCCTCCCTGGGGATGAGGACGCAGTTTGAAGTTCCCAGGATGGCCGCAGGGTACTGAGAGAACAGTCTCTTCTGATCGAACCAGGCCTTGCCCAGGTTTCCCACAAGCTGCGGATATCTTTTCAGCCCAGGGTAGCCGTGTGCGGGGAGGGTCTCGGAGTGAGTGTATACGTTGATGTCGGTACCTTCGGTCTGCTGGAGAAGTTTCCAGAGCGCCTTTAACCCATGCCCGGTGACGATAACCGCGTGTCCCTTCACCGTCCCGGTCGAGACCTTGGTTGGGACCGGCTCTCCGAACGTATCGATGTGCGCTTTCTTTAACAGACGCATCGTGCGTAGATTCATGTCCCCGGCTTCGACGGCTAGTTTTACGAACTCCTCGGCGTCGAAGTTGACGTTGGTGAACGTCGCATAGAAGGCACGCTCCAGGAATGCGTCTATCTCCGGATCGGTGTAGCCGAGCTCGCGGGCGTGGTAGAGATATGCAGCCATCCCCTTGGTGGCGAAGATCAGATTGTCCTGTAGTCGGGCGACGGTTGCGCTCTTGCCGCAGACCCCCAGCGCCGTACAACCGGTCCCACCCACGGTCTGTGAGCACTGATAGCAGAACATATCAAGCTTCTCTGGCATGCTTCCTCCTTTTGATGTCGAAACAGGTACGGCGGCCCATGTGGACCGCCTCCTGTTCAGCTCAGCTTCTCGAACATGTCCTTGTCCACCCCACAATCGGGGCAGACCCAATCATCGGGCAGGTCCTCAAACGAGGTCCCTGGGTCGACCCCATTGTCAGGATCGCCCTTTTCCGGATCGTAGATGTATCCGCACACTGTGCATTCCCACTTTTCCATCACTTCCTCCTTTTTTCCTTTCTATATCCATCGTAGGAAGGGCCTTTCTCCTGGTTCACTCCTCGGACGTTGCCTCCGACTGCCGTGCCCCCAGCTCGCGGTCGATCATGATCAGACCGTGGCCGGAATCGCCGATCCGGCTGAGTAGATCTACAACCTGCCTGGCCGAATCTTCCTCCTCCACCTGCTCGGTCACGAACCATTGGAGCATGATCCGCGCCGGGTTGTCGTCCTCCTCCTCCGAGATCTTCACCAGGTCATTGATCGTCCCGGTGATGAACTGCTCGTGCTCGTAGGCGGCCTTGAACGCGGCGAGTGGGGAGGCCCACTCTTTCTGTGGTTGCGCCAGTGCCTTCAATTCAACCCTACCGCCTCGCTCGTTAATGTGGCTGAAGAACCGCATCGCGTGAGCCACCTCCTCCTGAGCCTGAATATTCATCCAGGTTGCCATCCCGTCCAGGCCCTCGGCCTGGAAGTAGGCAACCATTGACAGATAGAGGTAGGCCGACTCGAGTTCGTGTTTTATCTGTTCGTTCATCGCGTCCTGAATCCGTTTTTTGATCATTATTACTCCTTAGGATAGTTTCTTGTGGCAGAGCCACCAGTCGTAGCAATCGTATTGTGTTACGATCTTCCGCGCCGTCTCGATATCGCTCGCCGGGGGGATTATGACCTCATCTTTTATGAGCTCGTTCTCCGGCCAGTTAGCTGGGATGGCGACCTTTTCTCTGTCCGCGACCTGGAATCCCCTAATCATCCGCAGGAATTCATCCATATTCCTTCCGAGCTCCTGCGGGTAGTACAGAATCGCGCGCACGTACCCGTTTGGATCGACTATGAATACCGCGCGTACCGTATTTGTCCCCTTTCCCGGATGGATAAGCCCGAGCTTGTGGGCAATCGCCTCCGTGCCGGCGATGATCGGGAACTTGATCTCGACGTGCAGGTTGTCCTTGATCCAATCGACCCACTTGATGTGGGAAAACACCTGATCGACTGACAGGCCGATCAGCTCGGTATCAAGCTCCTTGAATCTATCGTAGCGCCGCTGAAAGGCTACAAACTCCGTGGTGCACACCGGGGTGAAGTCGGCCGGGTGACTGAACAGTAGAAACCACTTTCCTGAGTAAGCCTCCGGAAGCTGCATCTCTCCGTGTGTCGTCTTTACTGCCATCTCCGGGAACCGATCCCCGAGCAGGGGGATCCCCGCTGTTTCCTGCTTCTGTAGAGTCTCTTCCATTCTCGCCTCCTCCAGATTTGGTTTTTGCTCATATTTGACAGCCAGGGCAAAGATAAGTGGATCGGCCCGACTGTGTAATCTGTTTTATCTCTCTTCCACATCGCGGACAAGCCTCTCCGTCCTTTCCATAGACAGCGAGAAAATTCTGAAAGGATCCGCTTCCCCCATCTACGGTGTGGTAGTCGGAGAACGTCGTCCCCATGTGATTGATTGCCTCTTCGAGTACGTTCACTATTCCCCTGTGAAGTGCGGATGCCTCCTGCGTGTTGAGCGAGTTCGCCGCCCGGCGCGGATCGATCCCCGCCCGCCATAGTGCCTCGGAGGCGTAGATGTTTCCCAAACCGGATATCTTTCGCTGATCCATGATGAGCGTTTTCACCGGCGACCGGCTCGCTGCCAAAATACCCTGGAGCAGTCGTGGCGTGAATTCCGGTGTTGTGGGGTCAGGCCCCAACGCGTGCGGGAAACCATCCTCGAAGAACTCCACCGTCCCCAGCCGGCGTGGGTTTATAAACCAGAGAGCCCCGGTATCCAGGTGAAGAACCAGTCGCGAGTGCTTTATTTCCCCGGCTGAGCAGCCGCTCATAATTTTTCCAGACATGCGCAGGTGAAAGATGAGCGAGCCGTGCGGGTTGAGGTGAAATACGATGTACTTTCCCATCCGTTCGACCGCTGAGATCCGCTTACCGACGACCTTATTTTTGGGTAACGTGATCAGCGGATCCAACACCTGCAACCTCTTCACCGTTTTCCCAATGATCGTCTCCTGCAGGCCCCGCACGATGGTCTCAATCTCCGGAAGTTCAGGCATCTTTTTTCTCCGGTTTGGATTCATTTTTCTCAAGACAGGATGAACAAGTCCCATAGATGTAGGTTCGCACCGATTCAACCTGGTGCCCCTCGATCTTGTCCCCCGGACGGATGGGACACGGAAGGTCCACGTCGTAAAGCCTACCGCACACACGGCAGAGAAAATGCGGGTGTGGGAGGGGATTTGTTTCGTACCGTGCCGCCTCCCGTTCGATCGTAAGCTCATGCACTGCCCCCACCTTTTTAAGGGCGGTTAGTGTGTTGTACACCGTAGCCTTAACGATGGTGGGATGGCGGGCGTGCACCGCCTGAAATATATCATCAGCGGTCGGATGAGAGCGATTTTCCTCCAGGTATTCAAGTACTGCCACCCGCTGAGGGGTCGGGGTCAAACCCGCGCTTCTCAGTCGTTCTATTGGTCGTTCTTTACCCATGGTGGTCCAAGTGTAAACAAATATTTGATCTAAATCAACAGGAAGTTTAAGGTGGGTTTTGAAGGGACAACTGACCACTTTGGCGAGAACACTTATAGGGAAACGGTTTCACCCCACATTCTCTATATTCGGCAGGGAAGGCTTGGTGCTTAATGGCCAAATTATCAGCAGGACAAATGAATCTATATTTAGAATCGGATTATCTATCGCAGGTAGTAAATCTCAGGTTCTTCATCGTTTTGAATGGGTAACTCTGGGTTGAGTTAGGATAAATGCCGAAAAAATTTCACCACGAAGGACACGAAGAGCACGAAGGGTTCAGAGAACAAAGCGCTTGATCCCAATTGGAGGTGTAGAACCAGTTTTGTTTACTACACACCCCAGGTGACATGAGGTTCATCAGGAGGCATTCTTCGTGTCCTTCGTGCTCTTCGTGGTGAAAAGATCCGGAGTGCGAACCCTACTGTCTGCTGTGGTAGCAAACAACCAACGAGGAAATGTTACCCACCCGAAACAGTGAGGAGCCAAATCTCAAGGTGGGCAAACGGCCGATGAGCCAGTATTATGCATATTGCTCAGACTAAATTAAAGCATTCATCCTGCCGGCCAAGTCACGAGGCAGGCACAGCGGGTATTGCGGCTCAACCTCTACAGCTCGGGATTGTGGGAAGGTTTCCGCCCGCGGGGTCCGTCCAACTTACGCTTTTTCAGAGGTTCGCAGTGGAGATAGGCCTTTCCGATGCAATACCCCTGGTGGTCTCCATCAAGACCTATCCTGGAGAATTGGAACTTGGTGCGCTGACGCTCCGCCCGCTCGCCGGGCTGGGAGTGGGGCTTGCGTTTATCCCCGGTGTTACCTTGCAAGCCTACTTTTTCCTGGTGGGGATAGAGGTCCCGCTCGGCGATACGCAGTTCACGGCCTTCGGAGAGAT
>JAYEMK010000050.1:0-10019 GCA_034718095.1 Candidatus Bipolaricaulota bacterium
ATAGAGGGCAGTTACGCCATCCTTCCACGATGGGCAAGGACCCCACTTCCAGGGAGGATCAAGATCAGCTTCCTTCCACCGCTCTCCCCATCATTTTCCCGGGAGGATATATCCTCCATGCTGCGAGCGATCGCCGTACGAAGCGATGGACAAACCATACTTCCTCATCGGGCTACTGGGATCGAGCGGTTACTGTGGGCATGCCCAATCTGTCACGCGATCGGGGCGGTCTCTGCCCGTGGACGGATGATCCACTGTGGCCAGTGTGGTATGAGGTGGAGAATCGATCGGAGATTGATGTTGCACGGCCCGGATGTAGGTAGTGTCCCACTTGTCGAGCTCACTGCCCCCCTGCGTGAAGATAATATCCTGAGAGGGAGAGCCGAACTGGCTTCGATCGGGCCAGTTGATGTCCTCCAGGGGAAAGAGGTTCTACAAAAACTTACCTCGGGGAGGGCATATTACCGAGATGAACGACTGCACGTCTGCGATGAATCATTCTCGCTTGAGTATGCCCGCTCCCTCACCGTCGAAGGGCGGAATCGCCTCGATATCGGACTGGCAAGAGGCGAACGGCTGCGCCTTCGTTTTAAGATCGATAGCCCCCTCAAGTGGCAGCGATTCCTACAGCTGAGATTGAGGATTCATCCCTGACTTGACAATTTTACAATTTTCCCTTTACTCTGAAAATACCATGAAACAGGCGCGCAGACTAATCTGTGTACTGATGGCGGCGTTGATCCCCCTCACGGCAATGGTCGTCACCACCGGGGCAGTAGTAGTGCCTACCATCTCCCTATATATGGGTTTTTAGTAGACAACATACCAGCACAACTGCACAGTTCACTGGTATGATCCAATTTTTCCAGCTATCATTGATCTGTAATGGAGAAGCTGGAGGGAACGTTAAAGCGAATCGTTTATGTGAATGACAAAAGCGGCTATATGGTTGCCCGTCTCATCCCGGGCTTACCCAAGGCTGATCCCCTGACCATTGTCGGTAATCTAGCAGCCGTATCCCCCGGGGAAAAATTGTTATTGAAAGGGTGCTGGAGGCTTCACCCCAAATACGGCCGTCAATTCGAGGTAAAAGAGTACGAAAGCCTAACCCCTGTCACGGCCGCTGGCATACAGAGGTATCTCGGGTCCGGCCTGATCAAAGGGATTGGACCAGCACTTTCAGCCCGGATCGTCGACCACTTTGGAAAGGCCGCGCTCCAGGTCATCGAAAAACAGCCCGAGAGATTGCAAGAGATAGCCGGCATTGGCCCTTCTAGATCGGAGATCATCAGCCAGGCCTGGGAACGACAGAGAGATATCCGTGCGGTGATGTTATTTCTCAAGGCACATTCTGTTAGTACAGGCTACGCCGTAAAGATCTTCAAGGCCTATGGTCAACAGGCGATCAGGATAGTCAAACAGAATCCCTATCTGTTGCCACGGGATATCTTTGGCATCGGCTTCAAGATAGCGGATCGCATCGCCATGAAGCTGGGGGTCGCCGAGGACGCCCCCGAGAGAATCGCAGCTGCCTTGAAATACACCTTGAACCAGGCGGCAGCCATCGGCCATGTCTATCTACCCCGCCCGGAGCTCATCGACAGCTGTGTGGAAATGCTGGGGGTCGAGCATGATCGAGCCGATGAGGCATTAAACACGTTAACACAGCGGGGGACCGTGGTTATAGAACAAGACGAGGCCTCCGGTGCAGATAATAAGGAGGCAGCCGTATTTCTCGCACCTTTCTACTACGGGGAGATTGGGGTAGCCAGTCGGTTGAACACTATAAAGGGGACGCCGTCGCAGGTGCGGCCACAACAGGCAGAAAACCTGCTACGTCAGCTGAAGGAGAAAAATCCGATCGATTACGCCCCTGAGCAGGAGGAGGCGATAAAGGCCTCATTGCTGGGCAAGATCATCATCCTTACCGGTGGCCCAGGAACCGGCAAGACTACCACTGTGCGGGGAATCATTCAGGCTATGGAATGGCTAAACCGGAGGGTCGTTCTGGCGGCCCCAACCGGCAGGGCGGCCAAGAAATTGAGTGAAGCGACCGGCCGTGAGGCAAAGACCATCCACAGGTTGCTTGGATACAGCCCCCAAAATGGATTTCGGCACGATGAGCAAAATCAACTCCGGACGAATGCGGTCATCATTGATGAGCTGAGCATGGTCGACCTGATCCTGATGAATAATTTAGTCAAGGCGATTCCCTCCAATGCAAGTCTAGTCCTGGTTGGAGATGTCGATCAGTTACCATCTGTAGGGGCAGGAGCGGTTCTTCATGACCTGATTGCCTCTGGACAAATCCACGTAGTGAAGCTAATCAAGATCTTCCGGCAGGCACAAAAAAGCCTGATCGTGGTAAATGCCCATCGGGTAAACCAGGGAAAATTTCCGCACCTAAAAGGAAAGACAAACGATGACTTTTTCTTTATCCCCAAGGAAGAACCGGAAGAGGTCGCCAGGATCATTGCACGGCTTGTCTCACAACGCCTTCCAAAATACTATGGCCTGGATCCATTCAGCGATATACAGGTGCTCACGCCCATGCATCGGGGGGCCGCCGGGGTCAATAATCTGAACCACCTCCTACAGAAAACGCTCAATCCAAAAGGTGAGGTTGCACTTCCCCTGGCGAGCGGAAGATTCCGATTGGGGGACAAGGTGATGCAGATCCGCAATAACTATCAGAAGGACATCTTCAACGGAGACATCGGACAGATAACCGAGGTGGATCCGGTAAACCAGCAAATAATGGTGAAATTCCCCGAGCAGGCCTTGATCCATTACGACGCTGCAGACCTATCAGAGCTTGTGTTAGCTTATGCAATCACCATTCACAAGAGCCAGGGGAATGAGTATCGGGCAGTGGTCATGCCAATGCTCACCCATCACTACGTTATGCTCCAGCGCAATCTCCTCTATACGGGAATTACCCGTGCCAGGGAGCTTATGATCATCGTGGGCAGCAAGAAGGCACTGGGAATAGCCTGCAAAAATGACAAACAGCGAACGAGGTATTCACGGCTGGCCACCCGGATGGCGAAGAAGACCTGATCCTGCATCTTGCTCCTATGTAGGCCCTCCGTAAATTCTACTCCCCCTTAGCTTAACCCTAAGAAGCCGGGTAAATGGCAAAATTTAGATTCTTCTCTATCTGGCGCGCAAAATGTGTGTTAACTCTAATCCCCCATTTCCTCCAAGACCACCTGGGAAAATGTAGTAAATCCCAAAGCGCCTACTATAAATACAAAGAGCCTTCCGTGGGCTTTGACCCTTGGTTGTTTGGTCTACCACACCGGGCAGTGGGATTCGCGCTTTGGATTGTTTCAGCACGAAGAACAAGAAGCGCTTGATCCCACCCTTAAGCTAGACGACATTGAAGTTAACCAGGAGTCCGTTCTTCGTGTCCTTCGTGCTCTTCGTGGTGAATTCTTTTCGGCATTGATCCCGTCCCAACTCAATTCCAAGTTACCCACTCGAAACAGCGAATAGCTATAAATTTAGATAGTGTAGGGGTTTGACGTGCCGTGGGCCATGCGCTACAATTTTATGTTGTAAGGGGTAGATAATGAAAAAAGATCCGTTGAAGGATTTTAGAAATAGAAATCTACGCAACATAGCACTTATCACCGTGGTGGTGATCCTGGGGCTAATCCTCATGCAATCCATGTTTGGGGGCAGGGAGAAGAGAAACGAGATCAACTACTCACTATTCCTCTCTCTGGTAGAGAGTGGACAGGTTTCAACGTTAACGATCAAGGATAATCAGGGCACTGGGACGACGGTTGAGGGGGGGGCATTCGTCGTTCAACTGCCGGAGGATCCGGGGCTGTACGAACCATTGCTGCGAGAGCACGAGGTATCGGTAAAATTTGAGCCTCCCTCGGGCTCCAACTGGTTATTATCGATATTTGCCTCGATTCTTCCTATCGGCATCTTGATCGTCGTCTGGATCTATTTTATGCGTCGAATGCAGGGGGGCGGGGCCCTCTCCTTCGGTCAATCCAAGGCGAGACTCGTTCACCCAGAGGATACCAAGGTCTCCTTCTCCGATGTGGCCGGGATAGAGGAAGTGAAGGAAGAGGTACAGGAGATCGTCCAGTATCTGCGTGATCCGAAGCGCTTTGCACGGCTGGGGGCGCAAGTCCCGAAAGGAATTCTGTTTGTCGGCGCCCCGGGAACCGGCAAGACACTCCTTGCGCGTGCCATCGCCGGAGAGGCCAAGGTCCCGTTCTTCTCGATCAGCGGTTCGGATTTTGTCGAGATGTTTGTCGGGGTTGGGGCAGCCCGGGTACGCGATATGTTCCAGAAAGCGAAGGCGACGGCCCCCTGCATCATATTTATCGACGAGTTAGATGCTGTGGGACGAAAGCGCGGTGCGGGGCTCGGTGGCGGACACGACGAACGCGAACAGACGCTGAACCAGTTGCTCGCGGAGATGGACGGTTTTCAGCCAAACAAAGGAATAATCCTGCTTGCAGCGACGAATAGGCCGGACGTCCTCGACGTTGCCCTGTTACGGCCGGGAAGATTTGACCGCCGGATCACTGTCCCCCGCCCTGATCGAAAGGGGCGCGAAGAGATCCTCAAGGTTCACGTTAAGGGCAAGGTCTTCGGCCCGGATGTGGATCTGTCCATACTTGCGCGACGGACCCCTGGTTTCGTCGGTGCCGATCTGGAGAACCTGCTAAACGAGGCGGCACTCCTTGCCGGACGTGCCAACAAGGCCGCAATCGAGATGGGCGATCTCGAAGAGGCGACAGACCGCGTACTGGCCGGGGTAAGGCGAAAGGGTATCATCCTTACCGAGGATGTACGTGAACGAATCGCCTACCACGAATCGGGCCATGCACTGTTGGGGCAGCTCCTTCCCAATGCCGATCCGGTACATAAGATCTCCATAATCCCCCGCTCTAGTGGTGCCCTTGGATTTACCATGCAGCTGCCCACGGACGATAAATACCTTGTCTCAGAGGCCGAATTGCAGGATAACCTGGTCTCACTTTTCGGCGGCCGTGCGGCAGAGGAGCTGGTGTTCAACGAGTTGAGCACCGGGGCCTACGACGATCTTAAGAAGGCGACGGACCTCGCAAAGAGGATGATCGTCGAATACGGGATGAGCGCAGAGTTGGGACCGCTAAGCCTCGCACGTGAGCGGGTAAACGTATTCCTCGGTGAGGAGATAGTAAGAAGCGATGAGCACTCCGAGCAATTATCCTCACTGGTTGACCGGGAGATTCGCTCCCTGATCTCCCGCTCCTATACAAGGGCGAAGGAACTCTTAAGCGGAAATCGATCGTCTCTCGACCGATTGGCACATGAACTTCTGGAACACGAGGTGATCTCTGGCAAGGAGCTAGATAAACTATTTTCCTCCCTTGTTCCCTCGCCGGTCACCTGATGCCCGCGGCAAGAAAGAACCTCGTCATCCTGGGGTCGACCGGCTCGATCGGTCGACAGACGGTCGATGTGATAAAACGCCTCAGCAGCAGGGGTTACTCATTTGTGGTGCGAGGACTTGCCGCTGGTAAGAACCTGGAACTCCTGTCAAAACAGATCGAACAACTGCGCCCCGTAGCTGTGTGCGCAGGGACAGATTCCGGGGCGAAATATCTGCGCGATCGGTTCCCCAAACTTCAAGTCAGCTCAGGTGAGCAGGGGCTCCGCGAGCTGGCTGCCCTGGAAGGGACTGACGTAATCGTAAATGCCCTGGTGGGGGCGAGGGGCCTCCCCCCTACACTGGAAGGGTTGAGACATGGTTGTACCGTAGCACTGGCAAACAAGGAGAGCTTGGTGATTGGAGGGGAGCTGGTGCTCGAGGCCCTTCAGGAGTACGGGGGGAAGATCCTACCGATCGACAGCGAACATAATGCGGTGTTTCAATGCCTGAGGGCGGGGGGGACTGCTGAAGTAGAACGGATTATTCTCACCGCATCCGGGGGGCCATTCCTCAACACGCCAATAGAAAAACTGGGGGACGTAAGACCCGAGCAGGCCCTACGCCACCCTAATTGGAGGATGGGACAACGGATCACCATCGATTCAGCAACAATGGTCAACAAAGGGTTCGAGGTCATCGAGGCACATTATCTATTCTCGCTTCCCTACGAGCGGATAGACGTCCTTATCCATCCCGGCTCGATCATCCATTCCTTGGTCGAGTATCGCGACGGCTCTATCCTGGCTGAACTTGCCAGTCCCGACATGCGTATTCCGATTCAGTACGCCCTTACCCATCCGAAACGGATAAAAAGTGGGCTTGAGCACCTTGACCTGGGTCAAGTGGCCAAATTAGAGTTTGCCCCGTTAAAACAGGATAAATTCCCGGCTTTCCCAATCGTGCTTGAGGCAGCGCGGCGTGGTGGAACGGCCCCAGCGGTGATCAATGCGGCAGACGAGGTCCTGGTAGGGCGATTTTTGAACGGGGAGCTCAAATTCACCGATATCGCCTGCGGACTGCGGACGATCCTCGCGGACCATTCCATCGAAAAAGCGGATCTTAAAAACATTCTCGAAGCGGACCGTTGGGCTCGTGCGGAGGCAAAGGCCCTGGTTTGTTGAGCATGAGTATGAATGCCCGTAAAATTGATAGACTGAAGGGGGAGTAATGAACATTACTGCCGACATGGTAAAGGCCCAACTGGAAAGCGTAATCGATCCAGAGCTTGGGATCAACATTGTCGATCTAGGGCTCATCTATAATATTGAGATAGGGAACAACAAGATAGGTATAGATATGACGCTCACCTCACCAGGATGCCCGCTTGCCGGAATGCTTGCCACAAATGTTGAACAAGCTCTACGAGAGGCGTTCGAAGGGGTCGATGTGGAGGTGAGCCTGGTCTGGGAACCCCAGTGGGATCTGGAGCGGCTCTCCGCCGCGGCCAAGGAACGGCTCGGATACAACTAACGCATGCAGGAAAAATGCAAATATTGCGGCAAACGAAAGGGGATTCGCTTTTGCCCTGCACTGGGCGGCATGATCTGCAGCCGCTGCTGTGGTGAACATCGCCTGATCGATATAGAGTGTCCCGAAGATTGTCCCCACCTGAAGAGGCATGAGGACTTTCAACGCGCAAAACAGTTCAACCGCTACGAGGAGACCTGGCGGCGGCTCAACAGCGACATTGCAAATGACGAGCGGAAGATTAAGCTCCTCCTATTTCTTGAATACCAGTTGTGGCAGGGGGCAAAACAATTAGACAGGCTAAACGATCAAGATATTGCTGAATCAATTTCTTATCTCATCGGGCACACTGGACTGATCGAGGTTCCCACCCTAACCACATCTCGACTTGGCAACCTTGTCTGGGATAGGCTTTCCCCCCTGCTCAGTGAGGGTCAACTTTTCCGATCTGAGCTGAAAGAGGGGTTCACCCGACTGCAGCGACTCCTCGAGGCGCTTAAAGAGGAGAAGAGCCCAAGAGCCTTCCTACAGGGCCTAGAGGCTCACATCGAAAGCATTCTACCTGGGGATATCGAGCAAGAAAAAACCGGATTGATCCTCACCCCGGATGATCTGGCTCACTCATTGTGAGGAGATTCCAAAGTCCACACGCCCTTGCGTATATAAGATAGAAAACCACTGTCACCGACAGGGGCAGAAAGACAGCTATCGCCGGTGAGGTATCCCCAACGATCACTCGTAGCCCCCACACGATGAGAAAAGCGGCCCCTGACCCAACCAGGATCTTTGTCAGTCTCGCCCTAAGTGCCTTGACCGGCTTTATCCTCGGCCAGAGGAACAGGGCAAGCACAAAGGCATTGACGATTCCCGAGATTGAGGTGGCCAGCGCCAGCCCGCCCTCCTGCATTCGCCCCACGAGCAAAAGATCAAACCCGATGTTCGCCGCCACTGCCAGCGAGGATGCCATGACCGGAACCATCGATCGCCCCATGCTGTACAGGGCCCGCGTGAATATATACACCAATCCGTAGAACAGGATCCCGATTGTGTAAAAGGAGAGCACGTGCGTCGTGCGCAGGGTATCGGCGGCGGTAAAGCCGCCGTGTTCGAAAAATAACCGAATTATATCGTTGCCAATGACATACAGGCCAGCCATCGCCGGAAGGAGAAAGAATACGGTAGAGCTTATACCGTCTCTAAGATAATGCGAGAAGCGTTCCTGCTGTCTTTGTGCAGCGGTAGAGGCAAAGCGAGGCAAGAGGGCAGTGGCGATACTGATCGCAAATACCCCCAGGGGTAGCTGAAACAGGCGCATTGCATACTGTAGAGAGGAGATTCCGCCGTCCCCAAGGTGGGAGGCCAGTTTGTTGTCCACCATGAGGTTGATCTGGGCCACGGCGAGCGCAATCGTGGCTGGCGCCATCAGGCGCACCATCCTACGGACCCCGGGATGGAGCGGAATAAGTGTAAATCGGAACCGGAACCCGATACGCCGAAGGGCTGGAAGCTGAATAAGTAACTGCCCGGCCCCTCCGAGCAAAACCCCAACTGCGAGTCCATAGATTGGTCGTCCCAGGTAATCCGCCAGGATCAACACACCCGCAATCGCACCGAGGTTGAACATGACGGGTGCGACCGCGGGGACGAAGAATCGATGATGCCCATTTAGAATGCCCATGAAGACTGCGGCGATACCTACAAAGGCGATAAACGAAAACAGGATCTGTGCCAGTCTTAGGGTCAAACCAAGCTTATCCGGGGGAAAACCGCTCGCCAAAAACGGCAGGTACCCAGGGGCGAGCAATACCCCAGCGGCGACAAGGAGGGGAAAGATGACCCCGAGCCACGAGAGCACATTGCTCGCAAAGCGGTCTGCATCATTTTTGTTCACTAGGGAATCTGTGTATACTGGGATAAATGCAGTGGATAGGGCCCCCTCAGCGAGCAACCGCCGTAGGAAGTGGGGGAGAAAAAAAGCGACGAGAAAGGCATCGTAGGCCTCGCCAGCCCCAAATTGGTTTGCAATTACCACATCCCGAAATAGTCCGAATACACGGGAGATGCCCGTGGCCAAAGCAATCAGGAATACATCGCGCGTGAAGCGCTTCATCTATTGTCAGGCAATAACAAGAGTGCAGCGGCTACCCGACCCCCACTTGAGGTCTCACGGTAGTCCAGCCCCTCTTTGAACACGAGTGAGCTTGAGTGACCTCCATCCAACGCTATGGCGTCACGGATCGGCACCGGAAGGGAGCGAAGGATGGATAACAGGTCGTCAAAGTCCGCACCAACGCTCTGCTGATCTCTTGCCACTGCGAGCAGGATCAGCCCACCATAGCGGTCGGTGGCAATCACGCTGCGGGAGGTGAGCCCGTTTACCAATGCCGAGTCGGGCCTGAACCCCTCTTTCTCCGGATCAAGGACGTCCACACCGCCGTGGAAAAGCAACGGTCCTGCGCTGATCACATCTGTGATGAGTAACCCCCCCTGATCCAGTGTGAATTCCAGGTTTGCCTCATCCCCAACCTCGATCCCGGCCAGCCTATCCCTTGCTGTGCCATCAGCAACGATCAGGGACACTGAGGGATCGGCCTTTACATAAAGTTCGGCATTACTGGCGGTCACCCGTTCGTCCTCCACCTTCAATACTCGAAGGGAACGGAGATTTCCCCGGGTAATCTGCCCTGAATAGCCAGGGGTATAGCCGATGAGTTCGTTAGAGTTGATCGGGCGATTGACATCATCGATGCCTATCTTCCTCCTCTCCTCGGTGCGCAGGTATATGGATACAACTGGATTGAAGAAGGTGAGCCCACCCAAAAGGTCAATTCCCAGTGCGGCACGCCGCTTATAATTGGAGCTCAGCGGGGTACCGTTGACGATTAGCAGGCCGACAGGGAGATTTGTCGCGGTATCGAAGAAGTTGGCATTTATCGCAGCAACTGCCCCGTGCTCAGCCGCGATCTCATCCAAATAACCCAGTGTGCCCACCCCGGTCGATGGGACAGCGGGGAGGAGTTGGTAGTGTTTTTTCCATTGATTGATGTGCAGATAGTTTATCCTCACTGGTCCTGCGCCAAGGTCTGTCTCAAACTCGTAGTAGGTG
>JAYEMK010000050.1:10119-21417 GCA_034718095.1 Candidatus Bipolaricaulota bacterium
TCCTGTAAATTGCCCTCCGGATCGGCTATGATACTCACGAATGCATACACGGTTGAATTTTAATAAAACGAAAGGGGCGATGCGGACATGAAATTCGAAGCAGAGATTCACCAGCTTTTATCAAAACCTGAGGCAGACATAAATCCGAAACGAGAATCACTGATCAAGGAAGCGGTCCAATATAAAGAGGCGATGATCAGTGCCCATGGGGCCCTTGCCGCATGGACACCGTCGGAGTCGACCGGCAGGAGCCCCCAGGATACATTGATTGTCAAAAGGCTGGAGAGCGAGAGAAATATCGACTGGGATTCACCCAACAACATCCCGATCGATGAAGAGACATTTGACATGGTGCTTGAGGATGCCTTTGCCACCCTCAATGATAAAGAAAGGATCTATATCACCGATCGTGTAATAGGTGCTGATACGGCATGGGCACTCCCGGTGAAAACGATCACCGATCAGGCACTTACCGCCCTTTTCACCGATAATATGTTCAGACCTATCCCAAAAGGAATCTCCCGCAGCGTCTTCTCCAACCGTCCATTCACCATGATCGTCCTCCCCTATGACAAACTCAACCCAAGGCGCTACGAGGGAAGATTACGCGTAGATCCCCGCATTGGGGGTACATCTACCATGGTGATCGGGATGGACTTCGACCGCGGATTGGGGATCGTATACGGCTCTGCCTACGGTGGTTCGGTAAAGAAGCTGATGTTCACGGTGATGAACTACCTGTTGCCAGGGGAAGGAGTGCTGCCACTTCACTGCTCGGCAAACGAGGGTCCAAATGGCGATACCGCTATGTTACTCGGGCTCTCCGGAACAGGTAAGACGACACTCTCAGCCGATCCACGTCGATCCTTACTCGGGGACGATGAACACGGCTGGAGCGATAATGGGATCGCCAACTTCGAAAATGGCTGCTATGCCAAGTTGATTGGGCTCGACCCGACAAAGGAACCGGAGATCTACAACGCCGTGATGCACGAGGACGACTGGCTGAACCATGGGGCGATCGTTGAGAATGCCATGATTTACCCCAATGGCACATTCGACCTTGACGATGACCGTTTCACCCCCAACTCACGCGCCTCCTACCCATTGAAATATCTGTCCAACATCAAGGATTCCTCCAGAGGGGGACACCCAAGCACGATCCTCTTTCTGACCGCCGATGCCAACGGTGTGCTTCCACCGGTGGCAAGATTGACCAAGCAACAGGCGATGCTGTGGTTCCTGATGGGATATACGAGCAAACTTGCCGGGACCGAGACCGGAATCGTTGAACCAAAGACCACCTTCTCCCGCTTCTTCGGTGAGCCATTTATGCCAAGAAATCCGGACGTATACGCAAGGATGCTCGGTGACAACATGAAGAAATATGGGACAACGGTCTACCTTGTTAACACCGGCTGGAATGGTGGCCCTTATGGGGAGGCGGAACGCATGGATATCACCCTAACCAGGGCGATGGTTCATGCCGCCCTCTCCGGGGAACTGAAAGAGGTAAAATACGATGAGGACAAGACTTTTCACGTCCTTGTCCCCCGCAGCTGCCCTGGGATTCCCTCCGCGGAGATCTTGAACCCAAAAAACACGTGGGGGGACAAGGCCGCCTATGAAACACGAGCGGCCAGGCTTGCAGAGGAGTTTTCAACCCACTTCGACAAGGTTTATGGGGGCAAGGGGATCGACCCGGCCGTGGCAGCACAGTGCCCGGGAAAGTGAATACTTAGAATCAGGAAGGTTGGTCGCGAGACTTGAGGATGTCGATTATCACTCTGTCCACATCCCTCATTCCTTCACTGTTTATCCGAGCCACGTTCTCGATCGTCTGCTCAACCGAGGCCCCAACCACCCCTTGTGGATGATCGATCCTCCTCCCGGCGACGGCAAACAATGCGGCAAGGTAGGCCTCACAGGCGGCTGTTCCCACCTTAAGTGCACAGCTTTCCTTAGCCCCGTCGCAGAACATGCCTGCCGTGTTAGCCAGGACCAATTTGACTGCCTCTGCCGCCTGTTCCCAACCTCCCCCAAACAGGTGTGTCAGTCCGGCTGCCGCCCCTGAACCGGCAGCAACCACGCAGCCACAGACAGGCGACAGACGCCCCAATCTGGCCCTGATAAAGCCTGTCGTGAGGTGGCTGACAGCGAGGGATTCCGAAATCTCACGCCTGGATTTTCCCTTCTCCTCACCGGCGATTGCCACAGGGATAATAGCAGTGATTCCAGCATTACCACTTCCAGCACTGCTCATCACTGGAAGCTGTGCCCCGGCCATTCGGGCCTCCGTCGCGGCATAACAGGCTGTGCGGATGCGGCTTGACAATCCCTGTTCCAATTTCCCCTCTGCCAAAAGCCCCTGCATGGCGCCCCTCAGACCGATGCCGAAATCCCCCGCAGAGCCGTATTCGGCGATCGCCATGTTCATGCGCACGCCCTCCATGAGGTAATCCACGTCCTCGGCGTCCATCCCCTCTACAAGCCCAAGGAGGCCAGCATAGGATAACCCAGCCATTGCGGCAGGAATGGAGGAAGAATCTTTTCCGTTAACAGCCCGTTCTTTTGTTTGAGCGAGGAGCACCACTTCGTCCTTAATCACCTGCACTATCCTCGAGTGATCACCCTCTATGGTGCAGCTCACCCTGTGCTCAGGGGTGGACACGGCTGCCTTTACATACACCCCTTTCCTATCAGGACAGCGGACGATCTCAACCCGCCCGGCACGCAGCCATCGAACGGCCCTCTCCACATCGGATGGACCGGTGTCTTTAAGTACCTGCAACCCATATTCTGCACGACCACGAAACACCGCCAGTGCAGCGGCGACGGCATTCCCTTTTACCCCCACTACCCCTGGGATACCAACTGCTACCCCGTTCTTGTATATACTATCGCTTACCGCCACTGATACTGAGGAGATCTCATGCCTATTCGGTAACTCCTGACATGCCCTGGCTACCGCCAATGCAACGGCCCCAGGCTCGGTACAGCCCAACGCCGGCTTCACCTCATTTTGCAGGAATTCTTTTAGTGAGATCATAAAAAATCCAAACCATCAGCCTGCGGGCACAACCCATGCCCTCAGGCAGAGGTCCAAAAAGGATAATATAGTGTAGTGTCTGCCGGGGATTTATGCCAGTTGCATTAGGCAGCCGGCGGTCGGTTTACTTACCGACCAGGGGATGATAAAGTCTGTTTTGTGATCATCTTCTTAGGAGGTTGGCTTGCGTAATACATTAAACAAACAGAGAAACCGAGTCTGTCAGCTGCTTGGAATTGAGTACCCCATACTCCTCGGTGGGATGGCACACGTGTCACGGGCCCCACTCGTAGCCGCTGTTTCCAACGCAGGTGGACTGGGGATCATCGGCTCCGGGGGGATGCCTCCTCATACTCTACAGGAGCAGATAGACACGGTGAGACAGCTCACCGGACAACCATTCGGGGTGAACCTGATGTTGATGGACCCCGATGTTGAGGACAAAGCGGAGATCGTTCTTCACGGAAAGGTCGCCGCAGTGACAACCGGGGCGGGTAACCCGGCAAGGTACATCGATCGATTTAAAGAGGCGGGGATCAAGATATTTCCCGTTATACCGGCCACTGCGCTCGCTCGCCGACTGGAACGCGCTGGTGCTGACGGAATCATCGCCGAGGGGACGGAGGCCGGCGGCCATGTGGGGGAGGTGACAACGCTCGCCCTCATTCCACAGGTCGTTGATGCGGTCTCGATCCCTGTCATCGCCGCCGGTGGGATCGCAGACGGGCGTGGCCTTGCCGCGGCCATCGTCCTCGGGGCGGCTGGGATACAAATGGGGACGAGGTTCCTTGCATCCGTCGAGGCACCTGTCCACCCCCACTATAAGGAGGCGGTCCTGCGGGCGACCGACCGTTCGACGATCGTCACCGGAAGGAGCCTTGGTGCTCCGGTGCGGACGATCACAAACCGGATGACAAAACAGTTCGCCCGCTACGAAAGGGAAAAACGCCCGCGCGAGGAGTTTGAATCCCTGGCCGTAGGTGGGCTGCGCCGTGCCGTCTACGAGGGGGACAGAGAGACCGGGTCCCTGATGGCGGGACAGATAGCTGGCATGATCGATGAGATAAGACCAGTGGATGAGATCATCGCGGTGATGATCCGTGAGGCGACCGGGCTATTGCACGAAGGATTGATTTGATGACCATTATCAACGCCAAGACCCGGCGCGATCTGGAGTATGAACGGCTAAAACAACTCCTCAAGGGATTTGCCTCCTCCTCACTCGGAGAGGAGGCGATCGATGCCCTGGCACCCCTTGCCGACCGGAAAAAGATAGAGCACGGGATAAAGGAGGTGCAGGAGGCACTCTCCTTTCTTGAAAGGAAGGGTAATTTCTCCCTCAGCGGGGCCCGGGACCTTGCCCCACTCCTTAAGCGCGCCAGGGAATACGCCTTCCTGGAAGGGGGAGAATTCTTACATGTTCTGGAAACGATCACCGCCACCCGGCTGGTGCGGGAACAGCTCTTGTTATTCGACGACCTACCGATCCTTCACCGGTTGGGGGAACGCCTTTTTCCACATACCGAGCTGGCAAAAAGTCTTAACCACAAGATCGACGAACGGGGAAAGATCCGCGAGGACGCGACAAGGAGACTCGCTGACCTTATCAGGAGAAAAAGATCTGCAGAAAGGGAAATCGAGCAGAGGCTTCGCTCACTTATCGAGAAAAACCCTGCACTTATAAGCGAGCCTGTCATCACACAGCGAGACGGAAGGCTGGTGGTCCCGATCAAAAGTGGGGCCACAGGGGAGATGGAGTTTATCGTACATGATCGCTCCAATACAGGGCAGACCCTATATGCCGAACCGAGCTCGCTTGTCTCCCAAAACAACCAGATAACCGAGCTGGATGCCGCAATCCGTGACGAGAAGGGGCGCATCCTGCACGAGTTGACAACGGCATTCACCGAACAGGGGCCATTATTTATGCGCGACAGAGAGCTCCTGGCGCTGATCGATTCCCTTTTCGCCCGCGCCGCCTACGCAACGGCCAATCGCTGTTCGTTCCCCGGTCTCTCCGATACCTTCTCCCTGATTGCGGCCCGTCACCCACTCCTCCCACCCCAGGATGTAGTCCCCATCTCCCTTTCCCTGGACAAGGATAAGCGGATGGCGATAATAACCGGCCCCAATACCGGCGGGAAGACGGTCACCTTGAAGACGCTTGGCCTGTTAACATTGATGGTGCAGTCGACGATCCCCATCCCCGCCTCCCCGGACAGTCAGTTCGCGGTTGTCAATAACCTCCGCAGCGACATCGGTGATGAGCAATCGCTCCAACAAAATCTGTCCACGTTTTCCGGTCACATGAAAAACATCGTCTCTATTCTCCAAACCGCAGCCGCAGACTCATTGATCCTGTTGGATGAGCTGGGCGCGGGGACCGATCCACAGGAGGGGGCGGCCCTGGGTCTCTCCATCATTGAACAGTTATTGGACAAGCAGGTATGGTGTGCCGTATCGACCCACCTCACCCCGCTCAAGCACTTCTCCATCCTCCACCCTCAGGTGAAGACATGCGCGATGGAATTTGACGCTGAGAGCCTCTCCCCCACTTTTCGAGTCATCGAAGGGGTACCTGGGAGGAGCAACGCATTTGTCATCGCCCACCAACTTGGCCTCCCGGACAGCCTGGTTAAACAGGCAAGGGCTCGACTATCTAAGGGAGAGATTCACGCCGATGATATAATTTCGGAGTTGCAGCGCACCCGAGGGAGGATGATCCAATATAGCCAACAGGCCCAACAGAGACTTCGGCAGGCAAATCAACTTAAAGCGGATTACGAAGAAAGGATAAGCTCCTTCCAGCGGGAAAAACGAAGGGAGCTCTCCTCCGAGGTGCGGGAGCTGGAGGGATTCCTGCGCCATAGCCAGAACCAGGTGGAAGGGTTGCTCGCGGGGTTGAAGACCGATAAATCCGAGACAAAGGTCAAAGCCGCTTATAGGCAGATCTCGAGCCTGCGGGATAGGCTCCCCCTAAAAGATGCTGCTGCCCGCCCCCAAGGTGATAGGCCACCCCCCTTCAAACTGAAGGTGAATCGACGCGTGCACGTAAAAAGTGTGGATGCAGACGGGCGCATCGAGCATATATATCCTCATGGAAGGGTGGCCGTGGAGATCGACGGGAGGCGTATCTCGACCAAGGAATCCGATCTTTCCCCGGTCACGGGGGAAAACACCCCTACTTCTCCCCCTCGACCTCAACCCCCACAGGTGGATAAGATAAATCTGCAGTTAAACGTACGCGGAAAGACGGTCAGCGCTGCCCTGCGCGAGGTCGAGGCCTATCTCGACCGCCTCCTATTGGCCAACGTCAGCAGGGCAAGCATCCTGCACGGCAAGGGAACCGGGGCCCTGCGAGACAGCATTCGTGACTATCTTTCCTCCTGCTCATTCGTCAAGGATTTTGGCCCCGCCGTTCCCCGTGAAGGGGGAGAGGGGGTAACTGTCTTCGAGCTGGAAGAGTAAGACATATTTTTTTACCGCTGAGAACGCGAAGTACGCTGAGATGACAGAACGGGAAACTCTCGACCGAATCACGGAGAATATTATTGGTGCCGCTATCGAGGTACATCGCGCCCTGAGGCTTGACCTCCTCGGGGGATGTAGTAGCCGATTCGAGATGTACTACACCCCCCGAGAATCTGCCAATGAAGCCTGTCTAGCTTTTGAACTGGCCCAATGTGGCCTCGTGGTGGGACAACAGAAGCCACTTCCTGTGGTGTATCGTGGGGTGTGAAGTGAGGGGGGACTACATTCTCCGCGATCTCTCCGGGCTCTGCGGTAAACGAGTACACTAAGACATTGCAGGCGAAGGCGCTTTTGGTTATGATCAATCGGTCAGTTTACCAGGAAGGGAGAGGTTTTAAGTGGAGATAACGAAGGTAGAGATTAGGCCAATGCGAGATGAGGGAAGATTGAAGGCGTTTTGTTCGGTGGTTTTCGACGATGTGTTCGTTATCCATAGCGTGAAGGTCATCCAGGGGAAAGAGAATCTGTTTGTGGCCATGCCAAGTAGACAGATTAAGAACGGGGATTTCCGCGATACAGCCCACCCCATTGACAATGACTTTCGCCTGAAGATGGAACAGGCAGTGCTTGAAAAATACGAGGAGGTCGTCAACACTTCCACTCCCGAGATGGATATCCCCACAGAAGATCTAACCTTTAGGGCGTAGCCAAGCGGTAAGGCGGCGGCCTTTGGAGCCGTGATCGGAGGTTCGAATCCTCCCGCCCTAACCAATCGGATTTTGCTATCGGATTTGCCTGTTGACCCTCGTTGTCTCTAAACCTTCTGTGGATGGGGGGTGACATAGATTGACCCAGTAAATGGGTCCCTTCCTACCCTCACCTCGGCATCAAAAGCCGTCTTGATATTGATCTCGGTCAGGACCTCGGCCGGTCTCCCGATGGCCAATATGACACCATCATGAAGGATGGCCACCCTATCCGAGTACTGAGCAGCGCTGTTCAGGTCATGTAGGGCCATAAGCACAGTCAGACCGGCGGTTGCCTGCCGGCGAACGATCTCCATGATCTGGATTTGGTAGTTTATGTCAAGGTGTGTTGTCGGCTCGTCAAGCAGCAGCACCTTTGGGTCCTGTGCCAGCCCCATGGCCAGGAACACCCGTTGCCTCTCCCCCCCTGATAGGGTGTGGATCGGTCGCTCGGCAAATTGGGTCACGTTGGTAGACTCCATCGCCGCGGCTATTTTTTGCCTATCCGCGTCGCCCTCCCTTGCGAAACGGCCCCGATGGCTGAAACGACCCATGCTGACCAGTTGTCGAACGGTAAAATCGAAGCCGACCTCACGTTCCTGTTCCACCGCTGCCAGGCATCTCGCCAGCTCACCGCCTGACGACATCTCGACGGGTTGTTTCATTCCGAGGTAGACCGCACCCTCATTCGGCGGCAGAACCCCGGAGATGTTCTTTAGCAGGGTTGTCTTTCCGGAACCATTCTGCCCCACGATGGTTAGGATCTCCCCTGGTGAAACGCTGAAGCTAACCCCTCTTAATATGGGCTGGCCATTGTAGGAGAACCTTACTGCATCGACCGCAACCCGCATTACAGATTGCCTCCCCTTGTCCGCAGGAGCCAGAGGAAAAAAGGGGCCCCGACAAAGGCGGTTATAACACCTACCGGAAGCTCCGCCGGCTGCACCACCGTGCGGGCCAGCATGTCCGCGAGGACGAGGAAAATCCCACCGGCTACTCCGCTCGCCGGCAAAAGCCAGCGGTGGTCAGGTCCGAGTATGAGCCGCATTATGTGTGGGGTGATGAGCCCGACAAACCCGATCGTCCCTGTTCCGGCGATGGCGGCTGAGGTGAGAAGTGTCGATACCCCAAGCAGGATACGATTGCTTCTCTCGGGGTTTATCCCAAGATGAAACGCACTCTCCTCCCCAAGAGAGAGGGCGTTCAGGTCACGGGAAAAGGCCAAAATAACAAGGCTCGACAGGATAGCTATTGGGGCGAGAACATAGACGGCAGGCCAGTTACCCCTTCCCAACCCCCCCATGGTCCAGAAAATTATATCGGTCAGCCGTTGGCTCCTGGAGGTAAGGAAGATCATAAAACTGGTCAAGGCTGAGAACATGGCACCCACGGCCACCCCGGCAAGGATCAAGGTATAGATCGAGGTCCCCCTCCTGTGCCTCTGAGCAATGCGGTAGACGATCGTCACCGCAAGTGCACCACCGACGAAGGCGCCCAGTGGCAGCAGGAGGGCCCCATGAGGCCTCAGGAGGGCAACCAGGGCAGCCCCGGCGGAGGCGCCGCTGGCCACACCCAGCACGTAAGGGCTGGCAAGGGGGTTTTTGAACAACCCCTGCATCGTCCCCCCGGCCAGGGCGAGCGACCACCCGACGAGCAGCCCCAAAAGGACGCGGGGAAGACGGATGTCGGAGATGATGAGGTAATGGGTGGGCTGGGCTCTTTTGACCAGACCCCCTCGTCCGATCAGATAGGAAAGTGTCTCCCCGATTGGGATATCGACTGGGCCCACCACGACCGCGAACACGACAACGATCAAGGCCAATAAGATCAATAAAGCGAGAATCTCTCTACGGTGTCCCAGCTGACCGCCTCGTAGCATGTCTCTATAACCCCGCCTCCGGATGGAGGTATCGAGCCATTATTTCCAGTGCCTCCGCAACCCGGGTGGAGGTCAATTCGCTTGCCTTGATCCCGTAGACGGCACCATTCTTCACTGCGGCCACCTCCCCCAATACAGGGTTCTCAATCAACCTCTCCACATGGGCTGGATCGGTAAAGATAACCTCCGGATCACGGGAGATGATCTCCTCCAAGCTAACCGGGGGAAAGCCCTGCAGATCGGAGAAGATATTTTCCCCACCGGCACGGAGGATAAGCGCGTTCTCTACCGCACCACTGCCGGCAGCGTATGGGGGATCCCCTGCGTAGAGGAAGGCGGCACTTACCGGTCGTTTTTCGAGGGTTTTGCTC
The DNA here is from genome assembly GCA_034718095.1 of Candidatus Bipolaricaulota bacterium. Taxonomy (GTDB): domain Bacteria; phylum Bipolaricaulota; class Bipolaricaulia; order UBA7950; family UBA9294; genus JAYEMK01. Next base: position 19,636 of record JAYEMK010000050.1, read on the forward strand.
TCGATTGTGACAACCTGCTCCGCGATCTCCCCGATCAATGCCTGTGCCTCTCCCTTTGCCCCTACAGCGGCACCCAGCTTGCGGATGGCTGAAAAGATGGCCGGTACAGTAGTGATGCACCCATCGCTGCGCCCGACGGTAAGCACGGTGATCCCTGCCGACTCCAACTTGCCGCGCTCCCCTCCCCAGTCCCTGGCACCAAGGACAAGATCGGGCTCCATGGAGATGATTACCTCCACATTCGGCGAGAAGGCCTGCCCAACCTTGGGCAGCCCCATAAGCTGCGAAGGATTATTGGGAGACTCTGCCACCCCAACTACCCGATCGCCGACGCCGAGATCACAGAGGATCTCGGCATACAGCGGTAAAATGACGACGATCCTTTGTGGGGATGCGTCGATGGCGATCTCTTTTCCGCGATCATCCACCACAATAAGCGGGTAAGACTGGGCCAATGCAAGCATTGTCGTAAAGCTGACAAGAACCACTATTATAAATACTGCTACTTTTTGCATGGTGTCTCCTTTTCGCTAAATTAGTGGGATGTAACATCCCACAATGTTTGCCTGAATAATATTCCATACAGTGGAGAAATTCAACCTTGCCGTTGTCTGGATTAAGCATTATGGCAAAAGAGATTTCTGGAATGCCCTAATCTTTGATGGAAGGGGTGAGTATCGCCATGATTGCCTGCCACAACCCACGTCCGGCACGGGCACGATCAGGGGCGGAGACGACAAGGATAATATCACCTTTTTCCCGGTTGGGGAATGCCTCGTCCATGATACGCGCATCCGTTCGATTGTGTCGGCTGACGGGCTCCTTATTATGAGAGAAGATCAGCCTATCGGCCCGGGCCTGCAGCATGAGCAGGCCGCTTGCCCCGGCCCGGATAGCCAAGTCGCGATAGTACCAGGCGGGCCGCCCGGGGGAATAGGCGATCAATGCGGCCAGGGTGACGGTATCCTGGGAAAGGGAGACCAGAGGGAGCTCCTCGACCTCCTTTACAGCATTCAAGACGGTGACAAATTGGATCTTCCCCTGTCTGGTGAGTGTGGCCCCTCGCCTATCGAGTTTGACCAATCCCTGATCGCGCAATCTTTCCAGCTGTAGTCGGACCCTCATCTCGGAGTTACCCATCAATCTCGCCAGGGTACGCCGACCGAGCCTTTCTTTTCCCAACAGATAAACGATTTGATGCGTTACCAATTCGCTATCCATGGTTTTCTAATCAACCTTCCGCGAAATATCATACGCCAAGTTCATCCCCCACGCAGCCACCCATCATCTTAAACTGCTTTTCAACTCAGTTGCAATAAAGCTTTAGTGGAGAGGAAAAGAGATGGTCTGAGCAACGCAGTTTGAACTGCCCGACCCTGAGCTTGTAAGATGGTTATACACCAATTGGCAGGAAGGGCTCTTACAGATGCAATCCGGAGGACTTGTTCAGATATACACCGGTACCGGAAAGGGGAAGACGACAGCCGCGATCGGCGCCGGGATCAGGGCAGTGGGCCAGGGTCTAAGTGTCCATATGATCCAGTTCCTCAAAGGGGGGAAGAACTTCCCCTCCTATGGGGAGATCCTCGCCATCAGGGACATACCACATTTCACAGTGGAACAGTTCGGCCCGGATCATTTCATCCGGGCCAACAAGATAAGCGACGAGGATCGGAAAATCGTACGAGAGGGCCTAAACAGGGCACGAGAGGCCCTCACAGCCGACTATGATATTGTAATCCTCGATGAGATAAACGTCCTCGTTCAGCTTGGCCTGGTAAC